>JALQST010000009.1 GCA_023264315.1 Nodosilinea sp. BSH.14 | reverse complement strand
CGCCATCCACCTGTACCCCCTCCAGCAACCGCTGATACCGGGCCGGGTTTCCCTGAAGCCAGTCCTCCACACAGGCGCGAATCAGCCGATGGTTCTGGGCCGGAGAGACCAGGGTCAGGGTTTCCAAGTTGAGGTTAGACAGTTCAGGATTGCGACTGGCGATGGTGAGGGCGAGGCCGTGGAGGGTGGCCACGGTGAAGCTGGTTTGGGGCAGTTTCAGCCGTTTCAAATGGCCGCGCACCTTGGCCTTTAGGTTGGCGGCGGCGGATCGAGTGAAGGTGACGAGCACCAACTGTCGATTCAAATGGAGCTGATGGCGAGCAATGGCCAGGGCCGCCGCCGCCGCCATCCCCGTAGACTTGCCGGAACCGGGCACCGCCGACACCGCCAGCGCCCCCCCCGACCAATCCGCCAGTTCCCGCTGCCCCTGGCGCAGACTGGCCTGGATCGATGCCAGCACCGCCGCTCGATCCAACGCCTCCCGTGGGGGATCTGGGGTCACGATCATGGTGGATTATCCTCCCTGGGGCAAGCTTCGGCGGGCTTACCAGTCCTCGGCTTCGCCGCCCACCACGACGTTTTTGATCCGCAAACTGGGGCCACCGCAGCCTACGGGTAGGCCGTTTTGGCCCCCCTTGCCACAGCCACCGGACTCGTCCCAGTAGAAATCGTCGCCGATGGCCACAATGTCCGCCAGGGTGCGAAACACGTTGCCCGACAGGGTGACATCCCGCACCGGTTCTGCCAGTTCGCCGTTGCGAATCATCCAGGCTTCCCCGGCGGTGAAGGTGAACATTTCGCCGTTGGTCATGCCCTCCAGCCAGTTGCGGGCGTAGACCCCTTCCTTGATATCGGCGAACAGATCGTTCACGGGGGTGGTGCCACGCTCAATCCAGGTGTTGGTCATCCGCACCAGGGGCGAGTAGTGGTAGTTCAGGCAGCGGGCATTGCCGGTGGGGGATTCCCCCAGCTTGCCCGCCGTTTCGCGGGAGTGCAGCCGCCCCACCAACATCCCGTCCTGGATCAGTTGGGTGGTGGTGGCGGGGGTGCCTTCGTCGTCATAGAAGTAGCTGCCTCGGTGGCCCTGGGGGGCGGCTCCATCGAAGATTTGCAGCATCTCCGGGCCAAACCGTCGGCCCATGCTCATGGCCTCCAGGAGATCCGGGTTTTCGTAGGCCATGTCGGCCTCCGAGAGGTGGCCAAAGGCTTCATGGACAAACAGCCCCGTCAAGATCGGGTCGATCACCACTTCGTAGGCGGCTCCGCGCACGGTGGGCAAATCCAGGGCATCCACCGCCCGTTTGGCCGAGGCGATGACCTGGGCATCCAGCCCCTCCAAATCCTTGTAGGCGCGGCGGGATCCGGTGGTTTCCCGTCCGGTTTGCACCATGTCGCCGTCGCGGGCGGTGGCGGCAAAGCGCATTTCCATATCCGACCAGGCCTGATCGATTTGACTGCCCTCGGAGGTGAACAGCAGCACCCGCTGGGTGGTGTCGCTATAGCGCACGGAGGAGGTGGTGATGCGGTCATCCAGGCTTTGCAGCAGGTCGGCGTAGTGGCGGCAGAGGTCTTTCTTGCGGGCTAGGGGAACGTGGCGCGGATCGGTACCCGTCAGGGGCAAACGCTGCGCGACCTGCACCGGATCGATGGGGGCCAGCAGAGTTTCATCCTGCCCCACCAGCCGCGCCGCCGCCACCGCTTCCTCCACCTGGGCCGCCAATCCGGCTAAATCGTTGAAACTGGCAAACCCCCAGCCGCCTTTGTAGCAGGCCCGCACATGGCCCCCAATGGACAGCCCTTCGCTCAGGGTTTCGATGGTGCCGCCGCGCAGAAAAATGTCGGTGCCCTCCGATTGCTCCAGGCGAATGGCGAGGTAGTCTACTCGCTGGCCCCAGGTGGCGCACAGATCATCTAGGCGGGTTTTGGCGTCATCAATGGAGAAGGCCATGGCAATCACAGGGTGAAATAGGGATATCGCTAGGCTATCGACAATTTGCTTTACTGTAGCACTGGCCTACCCCACGCCTAGGGGATTCCGGCGATGCCGCGCCCTAGGCATCATCGAGGCCGAAGGCTTGGGCCGGGGGCAGTTGCAGCAGAATCAAAAGCCCGTCCAGCATATATTGCACAGCGAGGGCCGCCAGCAACACCCCCAGCACCCGAGTCACCACATTGATGCCAATCCGCCCCAAGACCTTGGCCAGGGGCCGCGAGAGCAGCAGAAACACGTAGCACAGGATGATGACCACCGCCGCCGCCGCCAGCACCACGCTCAGCCCCAGGTAGTAGTTGGTGGCCTCCCGCGACAGCACCAAAATGCTGGCCAAACTGCCAGGGCCAGCGATCAGCGGAATCGCCAGGGGAAAGACGCTGACATCCTGCCGCGCCTCGGCTTCCTCGGCCTCGGCTGGGGTTTCGCGCTCTTGATGGACGAAAATCATGTCGAGGGCAATTTTGAACAGCAGCACCCCCGCCGCAATTTGAAAGGCCTGCAAGCTAATGCCCAGGTGGTGCAAGACGTAGGCTCCCGTGAGGCCAAAGACCAGCAGAATGCCCGCCGACACCACCACCGCCCGCACCGCAATTTGGGACTGCTCTTCCTCGGAACGATCCTGCACGAGGGCCAGATAGAGCGGGGCCAACCCCACCGGATCAATCACCACAAACAGGGTGAGAAAGGCCTTGGCAAACAATGGCAACATCAACGACATGGTAGCCTCAACGGCGCTACCTTCACGGTACATTCGCGGTAGCGTTTAGGCTAGCCTATCCCCATCCGGTGGCCCCAGGCGTGATCCGCCGTTTAGATCCACGAGATCCACGAGATTCACGAGATCCACCCGCAGGGGCGACCACAGCTATCTAGGCCAGAATGTCTCCCGTTCCCCCCATTCCCCGATCACCACCGAGATAGAAAACCTTCAGCTTCCCCACGCCAGTTCCCAGGGTAGCCACTACGTCACCCTCAGCATGGGCGTGGTGAGCGTGGTACCGGCTCCCGGTCAATGCCTCCAGGCGATTGTATCCACCACGGATCGGCTGCTGTATCGCGCCAAACAACCGGGCCAGATCGCCTACGACGATACCCTCACTCTCGACGCTTGGGGGCGGGGGCGGGGGATGCGGGCCACCACCCCACCGGGGATCTAGCCGATCATTCGCATACTCAGGTCTAGCCAGGGGGCGCGGGTGATAGGGGCGCTGCTAGAGATAAAATCCACCCCGGTCTCGGCGATGGGGCGCAGGGTGTTGAGGGTGACGTTGCCGGAGGCTTCAATTTTGGCGCGGGGGTTGGCCTGCCGGATGGTTTGCACCGCCAGCGCCATGGCATCGGGCGGCATATTATCCAGCATGATGATATCCACCCCGCAGTCGAGCGCGGCCTTAACCTGATCCAAATCCGAGGTTTCCACCTCAATGCTGAGGGGATAGGGCACCGTGCGCCGCACCTGATCCACCGCCGCCCGGATGCCCCCCGCCGTCACGATGTGGTTATCCTTGATCATCACCGCATCATCCAGCCCCAGACGGTGGTTGAGAGCTCCGCCAACCCGGGTGGCATACTTTTCTAGCCGTCGCAGGCCGGGGATGGTTTTGCGCGTATCCACAAATTGGGTGGGATAGTCCGCCAGGGCTTCGACATACTGGCGGGTGGCCGTGGCAATGCCGCTGAGACGCATGGCCAGATTGAGGGCAACCCGTTCCCCCATCAGCAGGGTGCTGATGGGGCCGCTGATCTGGGCCACCACAGTACCGGCTTCGCAGGCATCACCCTCCGCCACTTGGGGGATAAACTCGGCGCTGGGATCCAGCAGATGGAACACCCGCGCCGCCACGGGCAGTCCGGCAATCACTCCCGCCGCCTTAGCCACCCACACCGCCTCCCCCGGACGCTGGGCCAACTCCCCCAGCCCCGCCGTAGACCAGTCTCCCCGGCCAATATCCTCTTGCAGCCAGGTTTGCAGGTGGGGATCTAGGAGAATCGCCGGGAGGGAAAGGGGAAGATCAACGGGCATAGACCACGTCCAGGGCGCAACGACTGATTTCACGATAGACGAGGTTTGGCGGTACGTTGGGCCTGAGGTCGGAGAATTTCGGGCCGGATGGGAGGCTTAGGCCGGGAAAGGCTTGACCACAGCCGAGAAGAGTGTGCTACCTTAACCACTAATGCTGACCTGTCCAGCAGGCGAATCATTGAGATTGTACCCTTTAGCCCTTCAGGAGGTGATGCCCATGCAAGAGAGTAGTAAACGTGTGGGTCTTCAGGTTAACGTCAGCCGGCTGTGCGCCGGGGCTGTGCTCTAAGACTCAGTGTTCGCCTAGCGAACAAAGCTTCTAAAGCTGACTGAGCAGGGTTCCTCCCGGCAGTCAGGTTTAACCGAAGATCCAGCTAGACCGCCCTCGCCTTTGAAGAGTTTCTCTTCCCTAGGCAGGGCGGATAGTTTTTGGGAAGGCCGACCTTCCCCTAGCCAGAGAACCGGCAGCGGTGGGGGCTAATCACGCCGGGGTAGCGCTCAACATCCCCTCGTCGTTATGATCCTTGGCCCTGGGGCCGGGGCCGAGGGGTGAATGCGGTGCAGTGGCCGTCGGGGCTGACCGACATGCCGTAGAGGGGAGAGGTGGTGCTGCGGCAGCGTCCGTTTTGCCAATGGCGGCAGCGTTGGCAGCTATCGGGCTGTTCCGGGCGATCTTCAGGGTGAACCTGTCGCCAGAGATCCCGCTGGCTGAGGCCCTTAATCACCAGATCATCTCCCTGCCAGCGGGCCTGAATGAGGCCGGTGTCGGCTAGGGTGCGCCAGCGAGGGTCGGCGGTGAGGCGGTCGGGCAGCAACAGCAGCACATGGTCATCCCCGGCGGTGATTTCCCCTTCAAACAGGGGGTCGGGGGCAGCGGGCTGCACAAAACGGTCGCCGATGGGAAACTCTACCCCCTTGCCCACGGAGGGCAGGTGAAGCTGGTAGCGAGTTTGCAGTTCTTCCAGCCCCGCTAGGTCGGCCAGGTGGCTGGGGGATCCATGGACCAAGGCAACGTGCTGGGGGCGCAGATTGTGAATCAGTTGGGTGGTACCCACGGCGTCGCTGTGGGTTGTGAGTTGGTAGGTTTCGATCTGGATGCGGCCTGGGTCTAGGCTGGGGAAGGCCGCACCGGCCTCGGGCAGCAGCACCGTCCAGGGTCGGTGGGAGGCTTGGCAATGGGCACTGAGATCGGCCTCACGATAGCCTAGGACAATGGCGGGGGCATCGTCGGGGGGCCATGCTCCGGGGGCCAGCCGCCGAATGCGGGGGCGCACCCGTTCGTCCCAAAATAGGGGCTGGTGGCGGGCAAAGTTTTGCACGCTGCTGGGTAAATAGGGGAGCAGGTCTAGGTAGCGATCACAACCCGCCGCCACGGTAGCATCCACCCACACCGTCACATCCTTGCCCGTGAACTGGTGATGACTGCGCAGGAGCATGACCAATTCCTGCCCCTGCCCCAGGGTGGGCACCGGCAGCAACACCGACCGCCCCGCCTGAAGTCGGTCGGCGATGGTTTGGGCCAGGTGGTTTTCCTGCTGCCGCCGATGGGGGTGGCGAGCCGTGCCCGCACTGCCCTCAATGATCAGCACATCGGGCCGCAGACCCCGCAGGGATTCCAGGGGGAGGCCATCCACCAGCCGCGAATTGGAGATAAAAAAATCGCCCGCATAGAACAGGGTGTAGGGGCGTTGGGGGGCGGTGTAGGTCAGCAACACACAGGCGGCACCGGGCAGATGCCCCGCTGGCCACAGTTGGATCGTGAGGTCATCGGTGAGCTGGATCGGCGTTTCCCAGGGCAGGGCTTGGCAGAGGTGGAGCGGCACCGCCTCGGGACGATCCAGCCAGTTGAGGGGCAACAGTTGGGCCGTCACCTCACTGGCGTAGATCGGTACCTGGGGAAAGGCGCGATGAAAATCCAGCAGTCCCCGGGCATGATCGCTGTGGGCGTGGCTACACAGCAGCACATCCGCCCGCGCCACCCGTTCCCGGGCCGCCTCCAGCGGTTCCATGCTGGCCAGACCGCAGTCTAGAATGACCCGCCGTGGCCCCAGGTTCACCTCCAGGCAAACGCCCTCGCCCTGGTGGCCCGCCCCAAAGGCAAAACAGGATAGCTCACTCACGGATTCCGATACGGCATCCACCCCTCTGCCATGCCTAGGGCCTAGTGGGCTGACCCGTTACCGTGGTAGCTGTCTGTGTCATAGAAGCCGTTTTTGGTGCCAAAGAACAGGGTGGCCACCACAAAGAGCCCCGTCAGCAACGCTAAAACAAGTTTGATATCCATAGGAAGTCCGTAAAAACAGGTATCAATGACGTAATCTCAGTCAGCGCTTACCAAACCAGGGTCAGGGGCACCCCTTCAGCATCGCTCTGCACCCAGACTATCCTAGCAAGCCGGTTTAGGACGCCAATGTAACGGTTTTTGAAACTCACGCTGTCTGAGGGGGTTGCAAAGCCTGTGGAAGACCTCACCCCCAGCCCTCTCCTGGGAGGAGAGGGGGGTTGTGAACTCCTGAATTGCCCCATTGGGGACTATTTGGGAGGGCCTTTGGGGGTGGCGGCGAGGTGGGCTTGGAGATCCTGCTGAACTTGCTGGTAGAGGACGTCCGAGTCTCCCCGCAGGCTGTTGACATCCTCACCGGGGTAAACCCACGGTGATTCCTAAACCTCGCGATCTAGGTTTCTGCTTCATAGCACCTGCCTCCACCCTCAAAGGGTTTTGGTCTTACAGTCGCTCCACAGACTAGCCCCGTGTGTCCCACGGTTTTTATGGGTCGAATTCGGAGAATGCTATGGTGTTTGTTGATTCAAGGGTTGTCTCCATTGCCCCGTCTTCTTTTCCCGGTCTACCGAGCTTGCTGCGCCACTGGCGATGGCCAGATTTCGTCACGTTTAGGCTGTCTGTTCCGTCTACGTCGCGGGTGGGTCAGTGACCTCCTCTATCTTAGCGAAGTGTTGTGTAAAGCCGTCCTAGAAGGACGGGGTTTCAGACCCAGGAGATTCTGATGAAGGTAATAGATTCATCAGATCCATGCCATCCTTGGGGCTCCATCCCCCTTGAGACCGGCCTCCCGGATTCAGTGTAGAACGCCGGAGGCATTGACGCTATCCTAGGCAGAGAGGCCAACGTTGCGGCAAGGAGAGGAGCCCACCATGGTGAAGATTGTGAGTCGTCAGTCCTTGGGGGTGCAAACGGTCTACGACATTGGCGTAGCCCAGAATCACAACTTCCTGCTGGCCGATGGCACGGTGGCTTCCAACTGCTTTAACAAATCCCACTCCACCGCCTACGGCTTTGTGACATTCCAAACGGCCTATCTCAAGGCCAACTATCCCGTGGAGTACATGGCGGCGCTGCTCACCTCCAACAGCGGCGATCAGGATAAGGTGCAGATGCACATTGCCAACTGCATTGCCATGGGCATTGAAGTGCTGCCGCCAGATATCAATCGATCCTTGGTGGACTTTACCCCCGAAGGCCGCAACATTCTCTTCGGCCTTTCGGCGGTGCGCAATGTGGGCCTAGGGGCGATTGAATGTCTGATCCAAGCGCGAGATCAGGACGGCCCGTTCCAGTCCTTGGCCGACCTGTGCGACCGGGTTGACCTCCATGCCGTCAACCGTCGCGCTCTGGAATCGTTGATTTTGGCGGGGGCACTGGATAAAATCAACCCCAACCGCAACCAGCTCATCCAACACCTACCCCTGATGATCGACTGGGCACAGGGGCGGGCGAAGGATCGCGAAATTGGCCAGGGCAGCCTGTTTGACATGATGGGCGGCGGCGATACGGCCTCGTCCTCTGGCGGCCATGAGGGTGCCCCGGAAGCTCCGAGGGTGGCTGATTTTGACGACCAAGAAAAACTGCGTCAGGAAAAGGAAATTCTCGGTTTCTATATTTCCAACCATCCCCTCAAGGCCGTTCAGCGTCCGGCACGGATTCTGGCCCCCATCAGCCTCTCGGAACTGGCCGAACAACCGGACAACGTTACCCTCAGCGCCATTGTTCTCCTGTCCTCCGTAAAGCCCGTGATCACCAAAAAGGGCGATCCCATGGCCATTGTGCAGATTGAAGACCTCACGGGACAATCGGAGGCCGTCGTTTTTCCCAAATCCTTCGAGCGTATTAACCAGCACATCGTGGCGGACAAACGCCTGATGATCTGGGGCAAGGTAGATCGCCGGGACGACCGAGTTCAGTTCATCATCGACGATGCCGAACCCATCGAAGACGTACGAATGGTGATGGTGGAACTCGATCCCAAACTTGCGGGTGACATTGAACAACAGCACCGCCTCCGCAACGTCCTTCGCAACCATCAGGGCGACGATCCCAAATATGCCCGTGTACCCGTCATCGCCGTAATCGGCACCAGCCATCAGCGTCAGTTTGTGCGCTTGGGGGCTCAATTCCGCGTCAATGACCCCGAGGCCGCCGTAAATGCCCTGGTTCAAGCCAATTTCAACGCCAAAGCCACCCCCCTCGTTGTGGCCTAGACCGACGCAATACAAAGAAATGTAAAGAAATTGGCGTCAAAACGTTAAGCTGGCTTGACAGCATCGGGAAACCGTCGCTAAGGTAGCTACATACCTGGGTCATCCCTAACTAGACCTAACTAGAAGTGCGTTATGGAAGAGCAAAAAGCGACTAAAGTTACCCTCTATCTACCGCCAGAGCTGCATCGTCAACTGCGCATTCGTTCCGCCGTTGAAGGTGAGGCGATGTCTTCCATCGCGAAACGTGCCATTGATTTTTATCTGGCTCATTCCGATCTTGTGAATGAAGGATTTGAGATGGCCCACGGTCATTCTCACCAGGTCTACGACTGCCCCGGTTGTGCCACTGCTGTGGTGGTGCGTGATGGTAAGCTAATCGAGCTTGCCCGTATGGCTGCTCTCACTGGTTCGAGCGAGGTCATTCTCGATGATGCTGACCTACCGGAACGGGTAGGAACACTAGAATCTCGGGAACAAACTGAACTGGTCGTCTGTTAGGTCGTCCAGCGAGATTATTCTTTTCAAAGGATTATTTGTTGCCGCCAAGTAAGTCCTTGGACGGTTCAGCTTGTCGTCTTGACTTTGAATTTCTGGCGTTAGGACATTTCCATATTTTGCACGATGTGATTGAGTCCTGACCTATCTGTCATCGTCTAATCAGGTTAAGACTAATGCAAACGATGCTATTTCTCTGTTTTGCTAGGTTCTGGAGTGAAAGATTCTGCTAAGTCCGATAAAAACATTTGCTCAAAAAATGTTGTCTTAGAAACAGAAACTTCCAATCGGTTAAGTTATCTCTAGTCAACTATCCTGTGTAGACCTATCAAGCTTGCGGTAAGCACACATCACTTTTCTATATCGTTTTTAGACCACTGCCTTCCCATCCCTCGCCCTCAAACAGGTATCGGCCATGAAAGAGGATTTAAATGTACTTATACAAGCCCAATATCCTCTGATCTATCTGGTCACTTTCGAGGAAGAACGGGCAGAGCAAACCATCGCCACCGTGGCCCGTCGTTTGGCCCACGATCAGAATATCAAAAATCCCCTCAAGCTCTACACCTGGACGATGACCCGGGGCATGGTGGAGTACGGCAATCCCGGCTCCGGTAGCCAGCACAACAACACCGTCTCCCCCGAAGCCGCTGTGGAATGGGTAATCCGCCAGCGGGAACCGGGCATATTCATCTTCAAAGATTTGCACCCCTTTAAAGATTCTCCCGCCGTGACCCGCTGCTTGCGGGATGCGATTGTCGCCCTCAAGGGAACGTCTAAGACCATTGTGTTGATGTCTCCGGTTCAGGAAGTCCCCATTGAACTAGAGAAAGAAATCGTTGTCCTCGATTTCCCCATGCCCGACATGGTGGAACTAGACGAAGTTCTTTCCACTGAATTAAACCGAGCTAGAAACAGCAGCATCACTACCGAAGATCGAGAAAAACTGCTGAAAGCGGCCCTAGGTTTGACCCGTGATGAGGCCGAAAAGGTCTATCGCAAAGCGCGGGTGATGGCCAAAAAACTCACGGCAGAGGAAGTAGACATCGTCCTCTCCGAGAAAAAGCAGCTCATTCGTCGCAACGGCATTCTAGAGTTTATGGATGTGGATGAAACCATCGATTCCGTGGGCGGTTTGGAAGAATTAAAACACTGGCTTTTCCAACGTTCCGATGCCTTTACTGAGCGGGCGCGAGAATACGGTCTACCTCAGCCCAAGGGGATGCTGATTTTGGGGGTTCCCGGTTGCGGTAAGTCGCTAATTGCAAAGACAACTTCTCGCCTGTGGGGTTTGCCCCTGTTGCGATTGGATTTGGGACGAGTGTACGATGGCTCCACCGTAGGCCGTTCTGAAGCGAATTTACGCAACGCCCTGCGTACCGCTGAGTCGATTTCTCCAGCAATTTTGTTCATCGATGAAATTGATAAAGCTTTCGCTGGGGCAGGGGGTTCCGCAGATTCCGATGGTGGTACCTCTAGCCGAATTTTTGGCACCTTTTTAACCTGGATGCAGGAGAAAACTTCTCCCGTATTTGTGATGGCCACCGCCAACCGAGTAGAGCGTTTGCCCAGCGAGTTTTTGCGCAAAGGGCGCTTCGATGAAATCTTCTTTGTAGACCTGCCCAACGCCGAAGAACGCAAAGATATTTTCCAAATTCATCTGAAAAAGCGGCGGCGCGACATTGACCGCTTCGACCTCGATCAACTCACTAAGGTCTGTGATGGATTTTCCGGCGCGGAAATTGAGCAGGGCTTAATTTCCGCCATGTATGAAGCCTTTGCCCAAGGACGAGAGTTCACTCAGCTCGATATTATTGCGGCCATTCGAGCCACGTTACCGTTGTCGAAAACTATGAGTGAACAGGTGACTGCCCTGCGCGATTGGGCGCGTCAACGAGCCCGTCCGGCGGCAGCCTCCGTCGCTGAATATCAGCGGATGGAGTTCTAAAAGCTTTCCTCCCAGTTCCGGCTGGGGGAAGGGCTAGCGGTTTTCGCTAGCAGTCCGTAACCAGAAAACCCACTCAGGGGATCTGGTGTCGTTACCTCTCAAAACCCTCGTTGTTGTCTCTCTCATTTTCCCTACAGGAGGAAATCCTATGTCTCACTTCAGCACCCTTCGCACCAAAGTGACCGATGCTGAAATCCTCAAGCAGTCTCTCTCTGACTTGGGTATTGCCACGAAGACTGAGGCTGATGTTCGCGGTTACAATGGTCAGCGTGTCCGCGCCGACCTTGTCGCCGTTCTCGATGGTGAATACGATCTGGGCTGGTCTCGCAATGCCGATGGTTCCTTCGATCTGATCGCGGATCTGTGGGGTGTGGCCAAAAAGCACAACCAAACCGAACTGATCAACGCCATCCACCCAAAGTACGCTGTCAACAAAACCCTGGCTGAGGTGAAGCGCCCCGGCCTGCAAAACGCCAACGTGAAGCTGGTGCTTCAGTAAGCCCCAGGCCATCGTCTACGCGTTCCCTAAGGATGGGTGGTGCTAGCCAGTCTAGTCCACCCATTTTTTGCGTTGCATCATTTTTCTAACCGAAGCCTAGTTGATTAAATTTTTGTAAATTTTTCAACTGAGTTGACTAGAGGGTACCTCGAAAAATACAGATTTTTCTGGGAGTGGCAGCGTGATCTCAAGGGTTCTAGCCTCTTGAAGGCCGCCAAATGGCAATTAATCGAGGTGCCCTAGATTAGGTTGCTTGGTTGGCATATCTGAAGCACCATAGGACATCGTCTTAGGAATGCGCGAGTAGACCTGTTGGCCTAACCACTCCGATACCAACTGTTTCAACTCTGGGTCATTCATGTATCGGGCAAAGAGGCCTTCGTTTAAATCCATACGCTCGATAAAGATTGACTCTAGGATCTGCCCGAAGACGAGCTGAAACTTGTCGTAGGGGTTAGCCTGAGCAGCTTGGCTGATGGCATCCACCTGGGCAGCAGCTTCAGCAATTTGGTCGAAGAAGAGTTGGTCAGCGTCATTGAGGTCTTCGCCGAACCGTTCATTGAGCAAGTCAATTTCTGCCTCAATTCCTAGCCGCCAAGCTTATCCCTCAGAAACCCCCAGATACACTACCTCTGACAGCCTAGCTCTAAGCCTGGATCCAAGTAAAACTTATGACTGTCCAGTTCTACTTTTAGATAGAGATGTTTTGGGGAAACGTAAACTACAGTGAAGACAATCCTAACCCCCGCCCACAGCCGTCTTGCCGTGCAAACGGGGGCACGGGATAGCGCAGTTTGGTCAGTCTCTAGAAAGGTTGTCATGATGGATCGCAAGGAGCAACGGGCGGATGGGCTGAGGTGGGGAGGCCCGGGCTGGGTGGGCGGTGTGTTGATCGTGGCCTTGGCGGTACTGGGCAGTGGCTGTCGCAGTTGGCGAGAACCCACGGCCCTGGCTCAACCCCAGCCATCGGTAGAGGAGGCTGGCCCGATTGTGGTGGATGTGGCCACCGCCCAAGCCGCTGCCGAATCCCGCAGCTACACGGGCAGCACCCAACCCGTCCGGCAGGTGTCGCTGCGTTCCCAGGCGGAGGGCAGTTTGCTGAACTTGGGCTACAACGTGGGCGACACGGTCTCCCAAGGACAGGTGGTGGGCACTCTAGAGCAAACGCTGTTGCAAACCGCCGTGGGCGAGGCTGAAGCGGAACTGGCGGCACGACAGTTTGAAGTCACCCGCACCGAGGCGGAACTTGCGGATATTCGCACCCGCATCAACCAGGCCAACCTCGACCTTCAGCAGGCCCGCAACGATGCCCAACGCCTGCGTACCCTAGCCAACGAGGGAGCCCTGGCCGAACAAACCGCCGAACAGGCCGAAACCACCCTAGGTGGTGCTCAACAGGCGCTGCTGTCGGCCCAGGAACAGGTGCGAACCCGCGAGCAATCCGTGGCGGCGGCCCAGCAGCGGGTGGTGGCCCAGCAGGCGATTGTGCAGGAAACCCGCCAACGGCTGTCCTTTGCCAATTTGACCGCTCCCCTCAGCGGCGTGGTGCTAGAGCGGGTAGTGGAACCGGGGGATTTGGTGCGTCCTGGAGAAGCAGTGCTGACCCTGGGCGATCTGTCCGAGGTGGTGGTGGTGATTGAGGTCACTGACCGCAACCTCAGCGACTTTCGCCTGGGTCAATCCGCCTCCGTTACCCTAGATGCCTTCCTTGGGGAAACCTTTCGGGGCCAAGTCACCCGCATTTCCCCCCTAGCCGACCGCACCTCTCGCCTGGTGCCCGTAGAAATTACCCTGCCCAATCCTGGTGGACGCATTGGCAGCGGCCTTTTGGCTAGGGTGTCGGGGCTAGGCTCCTCGACCAATGCGGTGCTGGTGCCCGAAAGGGCACTCTCAGTCAGTGAAGGCGGTGGCGGACGCCCTGGTGGTGGCCCTGGTGGTGGCCCTGGCAATGCTCAAGGCGGCAGACCGAGCGGTGGTCAAGGCGGTAGTCAGGCCAGTGGTCAAGGCGGTGGCTCAGGGAATCCAGGGAATTCAAGGAATCCAGGGACTCAGATCTTTGTCCTCCAGCCCCAGGGCGATGGCTTTGTGGCTACCCCACGCATGGTGCAAATCGGCGACCGCAGCGATGGCCAAGTCACCATTCTGGCGGGCCTTTCTCCTGGAGATCGCTATATTGTCCGTAGTGGCCAGCCCATTACCCCCGGATCCACCGTGCAGCCCAGTTTGTTATCCAATTAATTCCGGCTCCCGACTCTCCACTCCCGACTCCCCACTCCCATGACTCCATCCCCCCTTTTCCCCCAACGCTTTAGCATCAGCGGCTTGGCGATTCGGCGGCACATTGGCACCCTGATGCTGGGGCTAACGGTTTTGGTGATGGGCTTTTTCATCACCAGCCAGTTGCCCGTGGATTTGCTGCCGTCGATTACTTACCCGCGCATTGGGGTGCGGGCTTCGGCTCCGGGGTTGTCGCCCGTGGTGGCGGTGGATGAGGTGACGCGCCCCCTAGAGGAAGCGCTCTCCACGACGGAGGGGGTGGTGCAGATTTTCTCCCAAACCCGCGAGGGCCAAATTAGCATTGACCTGTTTTTTGAACCCGGTGGCGACATTGATCAAGCCTTCAACGACGCCACGGCAACCCTGAACCGGGCCAGGGGAACGCTGCCGGACAGCATCGAAACGCCGCGCCTGTTTAAGTTTGACCCCTCCCAGCTTCCGGTCTACGAAATGGCGCTGACCTCGGATCGGCTGAGCGCCCAAGAACTGCGGATTTTTGTCGAGGAAGAACTGGAGCGAGAACTGCAACAGGTACCCGGCGTGGCCAACACCGATGTCTCCGGCGGCGTGGAGGAGCAGGTGCAGGTGAATGTGGATTTGCCTCGGCTGCAATCGGTGGGCCTGGGCCTGAACGATGTGATCGCGGCTCTGCGGGAGCGCAACCAGGATGTCTCCGGCGGACGGCTGCGGGGCGGCGACGAGGAAACCCTGACCCGCCTGGTGGGGCGCTTCACCTCGGCGGCGGCAATGGAAACCCTGCCGATTACCGTCCCCGGCACCAGCCCGCCCCAGCAGGTGTTTCTGCGGGATGTAGCCACTATCCAGGACAGCACCGAGGAACAGCGGGTGTTTGTCACCCTCAACGGCCAGCCAGCGGTGAAGGTGAGCGTGCAAAAGCAGCCCACCGCCAACACCGTAGACGTGGTAGACGGGGTGAAGGCCAAACTGGCGGAAATGCAACAAATGGGCCAAATGCCCGACGGCATGGATATGACCGCCACCCTGGACGAGTCGCGCTTTATCCGCAATTCCATCCAAAATGTGGCCATCGCAGGGCTAACCGGGGCCACCCTGGCGGCGATTACGGTGCTGCTGTTTTTGGGTTCCCTGCGCCAAACCTTCATCATTGTGCTGGCCATTCCCCTGGCTTCCCTGGCGGCGCTGGTGATGATGGGGCTGTTTGGCCTGTCGCTGAATGTGTTTAGCCTGGGTGGCTTGGCCCTGGGGGTGGGCATTGTGGTGGATAACTCCATCGTAATGCTGGAAAACATCGCTCAACGCGCCGAAATGATGGAGCGATCCCCCCTGAAGGGCCGTTTTCGGCAGCAGGAAGCCCTGTTCCAGGCGGAGGCCAGTAGTCGGGAACTCGAATCGGCCCTGTTGGCCTCAACCACCACAAACCTGGTGGCGGTGCTGCCCTTTCTGCTGATTGGTGGCTTCATTTCCTTGATTTTTAACGAGCTAATTTTGACGGTGAGCTTTTCCGTCGCCGCCTCCCTGGCCGTAGCCCTCACCGTCGTACCCGCCCTGTCTGCTCGGATGCTGATGGGCCGACCCAGTCGGTCGCTGCAAAGCCTGGGGCCGTTTCGGTGGTTCAATCGCCGATTGGAGGGCGTCACCCTTGGTTATGGCCGCTTTTTAGGCCGAGTGTTGCACCATCGGATTTGGGTGATTGCCCTGGCGCTGCTGGTGTTTGGCGGCAGCAGCTTGTGGATGGTACAGCGCATTCCCCAGGAAATTTTGCCCAGCATCAACACGGGGCAGGCCCGCGTGTTTGTGCAGTTTCCGGCGGGTACCACCGTGGAGGCCAATCGGCGGGTGATGCAGGCGATGGATGAGGTGCTGCTGGCCCAGCCGGAAACGGAATACGTCTTCACCACGGCGGGGGGCTTTTTGTTTGGCAGCAACACCAGCGCCAACCCCCTGCGCGGCAGCAGCACCATCAGCCTCCAACCGGGCAGCAACACCGCTGCCTTTGTGGAGCGGGTGAACGGCGAACTGAGCCAACTGCCCCTGGTGGGTACGCTAATTCGGGTCAGCCAGGAAACCGTGCGTGGCCTGGTGCTTAGCAACTCCCCGGTGCGGGCCGATATTGACCTGGGACTCCAGGGGGACGATCCCCAAGCCCTGGCCCAGGCGGGACGGCAACTGGTATCCGCCCTTCGGGAAGCCACCCTAGCCCGCTACCGTCCCGATGGCGAAGCCCCCCAGGACGAACTGCAAATCCTGCCCGACTGGGATCGAGCGGCGGTTCTGGGCCTCTCCGCCACGGATTTGGGCGAAACCATCCAAACGGCGCTGAACGGCTCGGTGCCCACCCAACTCCAGCGGGGCAACCGCCTGGTGGATATCCAGGTGCAGATCACTCCCGGCAGTGTGCAGCAGTCGGCCCAGTTGTTGGATATTCCCCTGGTGTCTCGCACGGGTCAGCGGGTGCAACTTGGCGACATTGCCACCGTAGCCCTCGCCCCTGCACCGGGGGAAATCCAGCGCATCAACCGTCGCCAGGTGTTCCTCGTGGCGGGTAGCCTCTCCGAGGGAGCCAGCCTCGGGGCCACCCTGGCCGAAGCCGACGCCATCTTTGAGGGCTTAGACCTACCCCCCGGCGTTACCCGTCTGCCCAGTGCCGCCGCCGCCACCAATGCTGGCCTTCAGCAGTCCCTCGCCGTCCTTGGTGCCCTGGCCACCTTCCTGGTGTTTGTGGTGATGGCGGTGCAGTACAACTCCCTGATCGACCCGCTGGTGATTATGCTCACCGTGCCCCTGGCCCTGGCGGGGGGGATTCTGGGCCTGTTCGTCACCCAAACCGCCATTGGGGCCACCGTCGTCGTCGGTGCCGTGCTGCTGGTGGGCATTGTGGTCAACAACGCCATCATCATGGTGGAACTGGCCAACCAGATCTACAACGACACTGGATGCTCCCGTCAGCAGGCCATTCTGCAAGCCGCCCCCCGCCGCCTGCGCCCGATTTTGATGACCACCGTCACCACGGTGCTGGGATTGTTCCCCCTGGCCCTGGGCATTGGCGAAGGCTCGGAATTCCTTCAGCCCCTCGGTGTGGTGGTGTTCTCCGGTCTCTCCCTGGCCACAGTGCTGACGCTGTTCATTATCCCCTGCTTCTACACCCTGCTCCACGGCGACCTGGGTGGGAGTTGGGGCCGAGGGGAACGCCTCACCGTGGAAGATCGCCTGGAGCCCCCGGAACCCATCACCCCAGCGGAAATCCCAACCCCCTAGAAGCCCTCTACCCATGGCGTATCTGCTCTGCCTCTTCGGTGAGCTTCCAGGGCAGGCGCACGGTAAAGGTAGTGCCTTGGCCTTGGCGGCTGGTGACGGCGATGGTGCCGTTTTGCAAATCCACAAACTGCTTGACGATGCTCAGCCCCAGCCCGGTACCGGGGATGTTGCTAACATTACGGCCTCGATGGAAGGGCTTGAACAGGTCGCGGCGGTCACTGAGGGGAATGCCCATACCCGCATCCTGCACCCGAAAGGTGAGGGTGTTTTGCCGTCGGGAGAGTTGCAGACTGATCGCCCCCGTCGCTGGGGTATAGCGAATCGCATTGGACAGCAGATTGCCCAACATCGACCGCAGTAGCCGTTCATCCACCTCGGCCCACAGGTTTTTCGAGCGGCAGATGAACTGAATGGAGGCCTGGGGACGGCGATAGTCGGGTTCCGCCAGCAGCCCTTGGCAAAAGGCCGCCAAATCCAGCGGTTGCGGGTTCACCTCCAGCACCTTGGCCTCAATTTTGCCGATCACCAGAATGTCGTCGATCATCTGGGTCATGCGCTCCACATTGGTGTTGATGGCGTGTAGGTAGTCGGTTTTTTCTTCCGGGCGCAGTTGGGTGTCATAGCGGTTGAGGGAGGACACCGACAGGGCAATGGTGTTCAGTGGGTTGCGAAACTCGTGGCAGACCATCGAGACAAACCGAGAACGCATCTCGCTAAGCTGCTGAAGCTGCTGGTTGGCGGCTTGCAATTCGGCGGTGCGTTCCTGCACCTTTTGCTCCAGTTCCTCGTTGGCCCGTTGCAAAATCTGCTCGGCCCAGCGGCGCTGGGTAATGTCCCGAAACGTGACCACCGTACCGATGAGCCACCCTTCCTCATCGCGCATGGGCGTACTGATATATTCCACCGGAAAACTGGTGCCGTCCTTGCGCCAAAACACCTCGTTGGTAATGCGCCGCACGCTACCGTCCTGAAACGCCGCATAGATCGGGCAATCCTCCCGTTGGTAGGGCTGGCCATCCTCGCGGGAATGGTGCATGACGGCGTGCATCGATCTGCCGATCAGATCTTCCACCGACCAGCCAATCATCTCCGCCGCCGCCGGGTTCACAAAGGTGACATTGCCCGCCAGATCCAGGCCATAGATCCCCTCACCCACGGCATTGAGGATCAGGTGATGTTGGCGGCGCAAATGCTCCAACTCTTGGCCCAGGGGGGCGGTGGCTGGGGCCAAACGGGGCGGCAACCAATAGGTTTGGGTCATCGGAATCCTAGGGGAATGCAGCAACAGCAACGCGAGAAAGCTGAGGCAGGATGGAATGGGCGGTTAGGGAATGTATCGCCGGACACAACGAGGGGGCAGCTTCAGGTTTATGAAGGAATGATAAAATACGCTGTTCTATCTACATCAACGTTCCATCACACCTCTAACCACAGGTTCAGGCTGCTGAAATCAAAATAAATGTAGCACAGGTTACGACTAGACCTAAATCCTAGGTTTTAAGAGTCAAGTTTCTGCCATAGAAAATCTACTTGAAAAAGGACTTTTTCCTGCCTGTAGTTCTTCATATCTACGGTGAATAGCCGTTCTAAATGACATTAGAAAAGTCCATGTCTGCAAAAACGATCTTAGTGGTTGAAGATGAAGCCCAAACCCGAAACATCTTTCTGAAGTGTTTGGAGTTTGAAGGATTTCAAGCGGTAGGAGCCAGCGATGGCGCCAGCGGGGTTGCCCTAGCTCAGCAACATCAGCCTGATTTGGTTGTTTGCGATATTATGATGCCCGATATGGACGGCTATGCGGTACTGTCTGCCCTGCGCCGATCCCGCCAAACGGCCAAAATCCCGCTGATTTTTCTTACCGCCAAAGTTACCATGGCCGACCTGCGCCGAGGCATGGATCTAGGGGCCGATGATTACCTGACAAAACCTTGTACCGTAGAGCAATTTTTAGCCGCCATCACCACCCGCTTGCAGCGCCAGGAAGAGCTTTCTGCCCTTTATGGTGGAGATGAAGAAACCTCCCCAGAAAAGCGTTCCCTCCAGATTCCTAGAAACCTAGCCCCCCTCAACACCCCCCTTCCCAAGGGGGGCAGGGGGGATCTCGCCGAGGTTTCTCGCAATCCCGAAAGCCCACTCTTTTTTCCTGATGATCCCAAACTGGCCAACGTGTTTCAGTTCATCGAGGCCCACTATCACCAGCCGATTAGCCTCAATGACGTGGCCCAGGCCGTAGGCTATTCTCCCGCCTATTTGACCAACCTCGTGCAAACCCACACCGGACGCACGGTTAAGCAGTGGATCATTGAGCGGCGCATGGCCCAAGCGCGGCGGTTATTGACGGATACCGATCAATCCATTCGCGCCATTTCAGAAGTCTCTGGCTATGGCGATGCAGGGTACTTTACGCGGCAGTTTCGACAGTTTAATGGGGTTTCCCCTCAGCTTTGGAGGCAGCAATCTGTAGCAAAAACAACAAAATCTCGATGAGAATGTGTTGCTTTTGATCTATGGCTTTTTAGAATATCTGTAGCAGAGTTAACCAAAATAGAACAAATTTGACGAGAGAAATAAAATTCTAAAGAAAGTCCCATCAAGACCCAAAAAATATCCCATGGGATTTTTCGACTTATCTTGATAGGCTTTACATCAGCGAGATTTGAATAAAGGTTGAAGACTCCAAAGTCTGGAGTTTTTAATTCAGGATGGGAAAAGTTGGTTGGAACAAGGTGTTCTGAATACATCGTTCACATATTTTGTTGCGCCCGAGGGTAGCCCGCTTTGAAAATCAAAGTAGAGATGTTCCCTTGGGCAGATTGGGAAAGGTTTTTGTCGCATTCAATGGATTCATCTATGGTGATTTCAACCGTTGCAAAGTCGCTCAGTGATTGGGGTAGTCTAAGCTGTACTGCCCCTGGTTTGATGGGGTTGGGCCAGCCCTGCCGCACCTGTGGCACGGTACATTTCACCGCCGATCATTCCTCCTTTTTTCAAACCATGCCCCACGATCCGGTGGACATGGTGGATGACCTGGTGAGAATGGGTCTTTATAAGGAGAACCAACTCCGCACCGCCGATGCCGTGAACGCCTACGAACTGCGAAAGGCGCTCTTTCTCAAGCGGGTGGGCCGCGATGACCCCCAGCGGGAAAAGCTGATTTTGGCCCTGTGCAAGCAGGCGGGTGGTCTAGAAAATGCATTTGCCGCCGCCTTTGGGCCTCAGGCGGGGCTATTTTTTGCGGAGTCCATTCGCAATAGCGGCGCAACCCGACGGGAATTTCTCCGCAACATGGCGGTGGGGGCAGCCCTCGTTACCCTAGCTAGTTGTGCCGGGGGCAGTGGCCCATCGGAGGATGCAGCGGAGGCTCCGGTGGACACCAGCAACCTCGAAAAAACCGACATCCGGGTGGGCTTCATTCCCATCACCTGCGCCACGCCGATCATCATGTCCCAGCCCCTCGGCTTCTACGATAAGTACGGCTTCAACGCCGAAGTAGTGAAAATGCCGAGCTGGGGTGCCGTGCGCGATTCCGCCATTGCCGGGGAACTGGACGCTTACCACATGCTGGCCCCCATGCCCATCGCCATGACCCTCGGCCTCGGTTCCGCCGCCTTTGGGGTGAAGCTGGCCAGCATCGAAAACATCAACGGGCAGGCCATCACCGTCGCCGAACGTCACAAGGGCAAGGTCAACGGCCCCGCCGACTTCAAGGGCTTTGTGATTGGCGTGCCCTTCCCCTACTCCATGCACAACCTGCTGATTCGCTACTACCTAGCCTCCGGTGGGCTAAACCCCGATACCGATGTGCAAATTCGCCCGGTGCCGCCGCCGGATAGCATCGCCCAGTTGATCGCAGGCGACATCGACGCCATGCTGATGCCCGATCCCTTTAATCAGCGGGCCGTCTACGAAGGGGCAGGCTTCATTCACATGCTGTCGAAGGAACTCTGGGATGGGCACCCCTGCTGTGCCTTTGCCGCCAGCGATGCCTGGATTGACGCCAATCCCAACTCTTTCCGAGCACTCAATAAGGCGATCATCGAGGCCACGGCCTATGCCCAGGATCCGGCCAACCGTCCCGAAATTGCCGCGGCCATTTCCGACCGGGCCTTCCTGAACCAGCCCACCGAGGTAGTCGAAGCCGTACTGACCGGCAACTTTGAGGATGGCCAGGGAAACACCCTCAGCGTGCCCGACCGCATCGGCTTTGACCCCTACCCCTGGCAGAGCTTCGCCAAGTGGATTTCCTCGCAGCTCGTGCGTTGGGACTTGCAGGGGGATGGCCGAGCCGCCCAGGAGCTCAATGATGACACTTTCTCTAGCGTGGCCGAGACCGTCTTTTTGACCGATCTGGCACGGGAACTAGCCCAGGAGCTGGGGCAAAATCCCCCCACCGAAACGATGCGGATTGAAACCCTCGCCTTTGACACCTTCGATCCCTCGGATCCAGGAGCCTACGTTCAGGCCCAGATTGAACGATTTGGGGTCTAGGGATGACGGCCTAGGGTCGGGAATACGGCGATTCAATTCAGCCCCGACCTCAGCCCATCTCAACCCTCATTTCCCTAAGCAATCATGCGAGACTTTCCCCATGACACTGAGTCAACCAACACCGGTGGATCTTATCCCCAGCGTCAGTAAAGATCCCTGGTGGCAAAACGAAAATATCAAAGCCGCTGGCCTATTTGCCCTATCCCTCGGTCTGTTTCTCCTATTTTGGGAAATCGGCGCAAGGGCGGGCTGGTTTGTGAAAGGCGTACCCACCGCTACCGAAACCATTAAAGAATTGTGGTGGTGGGTGACAAATCCTTTTTATAACAATGGCCCCAACGATTTAGGCATTGGTTGGAACCTGTTGATTAGCCTGCGACGGGTAGCGATTGGCTACATTTTGGCCTCCCTAGTGGCCGTTCCTGTAGGGATTTTAATTGGCATGTCCCCCGTGGCCTACAAAGCCTTCAATCCCTACGTACAGTTGCTCAAGCCTGTATCACCCCTAGCCTGGTTGCCCCTGGGTTTGTATCTGCTACGGGATTCCGAGAAAACTGGAATTTTTATCATTTTCATTTCCAGTATTTGGCCAACCTTGATTAATACGACCTTTGGGGTCGCCAACGTCAATCAGGATTATCTGGATGTGGCCAACACCCTCGGATCTTCACGGCTCCGTACCATTTGGAAGGTCATTATTCCAGCGGCTCTGCCCAATATTGTCTCAGGTCTGCGAATTAGCATGGGAATTGCGTGGCTGGTGATTGTGGCGGCAGAAATGTTGCTGGGAACTGGCCTAGGCTACTTTATCTGGAATGAGTGGAATAACCTGTCCATCGCTAACATTCTAGTCGCCATTTTTATCATTGGTCTTGTAGGGCTACTTTTAGATAATCTCTTTGCAGCCCTCGAAAAATTTGTTGCCTTTGGTCGAAACTCATGAGAACCGCCCCTGTGAACAGCTATCTCTCAGCGGATGCGCCCTCGGATACGGCTCAATTATCAATCCGCAATGTCTCTAAGGTATTTCCGGGTAAGCGTGGCCTGATTAACAAGATTTCTGGCAAAACCAGTCGTGATTTCGTCGCTACCCAAGACATTAATTTGGAGATCGAACCTAATACCTTTGTGTCCATCATTGGCCCCTCTGGCTGCGGCAAGTCTACCCTGCTGAACATGATTGCGGGCCTCAGTTCCATCAGCGGCGGCGAGATTTTGCTGAATGGTCAGCCCATCACTGGGCCAGGGCCAGATCGAGGGATGGTGTTCCAAAACTATGCTCTCATGCCCTGGATGACGGTGGAAGAAAACCTTCGTTTTGCCATCGAAACCGTTCAACCAAAACTCTCAGTCAAGCAGCGAGATCGCATCATCAAGGAACACATTCAACTGGTGGGATTAGTCGGAGCTGAAAAGAAACATCCCCACGAATTATCTGGCGGGATGCGGCAGCGGGTGGGCATTGCCCGCGCCCTGGTCATTGATCCGCAAATTCTGCTGATGGACGAACCCTTTGGTGCCCTCGATGCTCTAACTCGCGGCTTTTTGCAGGACGAAGTTGAGCGCATTTGGGAACAGAAGCGCAAGACAGTGATTATGATTACCCACAGCATCGAAGAAGCGTTGCTGCTCAGCGACCGCATCGTGATGATGACCCGTGGCCCCGCCGCCCGCATTGATGAAATTTTGGAGGTGCCCTTTCCCCGCCCTCGCAATCGCGAAACCATTGAACAGCATCCCCTCTACCATGAGCTCAAGGCCGAAATGGAAAGCCACCTATACCGCGAAACTCGCGCCGTAGAAGAGGCTCGCATTCGGAAATAGCCCTCAGACTAAATCCCTCTCCCTATGGGAGAGAAACTTTGAAAAGTAGGATTGGCATTGCCCCCCCAATCCCAAAGCATCACCCCAAGAATTGACCCACGAGACGTAATTTAAGAGGATCTTGTTATGACGATTTCTGCAATGACCGAAACGCTACTGGCTGCTAAGAGAGCATCTGGACTTAGCTTTGCCGATCTCGAGGCCAAAACAGGCTACGACGAAGTGTGGATTGCCTCGGTATTCTACCGTCAAGCCAGTGCTTCTGTAGAAGAAGCTACCCAGTTGATTGAGGCCATCGGTGGCGATGCAGCGTTGATCGAGGCACTCACAGATTTCCCAGTGAAGGGCGGTTTGGATCCGGTCATTCCCACCGACCCCCTGATCTATCGTTTTTACGAAATTATGCAGGTTTATGGAATGCCCATGAAAGCCGTTATCCACGAGAAATTTGGCGACGGTATTATGAGCGCTATTGATTTCACTTTGGATGTTGAAAAAGTGGAAGATCCTAAAGG
>JALQST010000099.1 GCA_023264315.1 Nodosilinea sp. BSH.14 | reverse complement strand
GAATACCGGCGAAAACACGGACGAAACCAAGCCCAGTTGACAGAATCCCGACTCCCCACTCCCGACTCCCGACTCCCGACTCCCCACCCTAAACCCCCTGTGGCGTTTCCTGCCAAAGCTGGGTCGTTTGGCGCAGGCTGCGGTAGTCGCCATTGCCGATGATCAGGTGATCCAGCACGGGGGTGGCGAGGATTTGTGCCCCCTGGAGCAGTTGACGGGTGAGGGAAATATCCTCGGGGCTGGGGTCGAGGTTGCCGCTCGGGTGGTTGTGGGCCACAATGCAGCGTACGGCCCCATGGCGGATGACTTCCTTAAAAATCTCCCGGGGGTGAGCGAGGGTTTCGGTGGCGGTGCCGATGGTGATGACCTTAGTGCCCAGCAGGCGGTGACGAATGTCTAAAAGCACCACGGCAAAGCGTTCCTGGGCTTGCCACATGAGGTCGTGGCTGAGGGCAGCGGCGGCAATGGCTGGATCATCCACCACGGTTTTTTCGGGGGGGATGGCCTGAAGCACCCGCTTCCCCAGTTCGATGGCGGCAATAATCGTCGTTGCCTTGGCAGGGCCAACCCCAGAAATTTGGGTGAGATCGTGGGCGGTCATGTCGCGCATGGCCGAGAGCGGATCCCGCTGGCTTTGGCCCATTTCCTGCAAAATGAGCTGCCCTAACCCCACCGCTGAAAGTTTGCCGGGGCCTTGCCCAGTTCCCAGTAAAATAGCCAATAGTTCCGCCGTGGATAGGCTTTTTGATCCGTAGGACAGCAGCCGCTCGCGGGGGCGGTCGCTGGACGGCATATCTAGCACTCGGACATGGTACGTCATCCTAACTTGCACCTCCTAGGCCGTGGGTGTGAATCCCCAGCTTAGGAAGCCCATATCCACGCCCGGTGAGATCACCCTAGGCTGAGGTTAGGCCAATTGTCTAAAGTCTCTGACCCAGGGTTGCCCTTTTTTCCCAGGGGTGCTGGCCTGCCCAGACTCGTCGGCTAAACTCGCGCCCCTCCCTGCCCCAGTTCCCATTACCGAGGACATCATGGTTTCTCCGATCCCCACCGCCGATATTGCCACCACGCGCAAACGCTTAAATCAATTTAGCGGCCTTTCCAAACCCCCAACCTTGAGCCGGGTGGAGGTAGCTCAGGTGCGTCAGGATTTAGCCTCCTTTAACGATCTTTCGGATTACCAAACCTTGGGTATTTGTGCTAGTTCCCTCCGTGAAGCTAAGGCCGCCATGGAGGCATTCTTAGCCGCTCTGGGCGTCACCGTGACCCTCGATTTGCCAGACCGAGAAGGGGCCGTTTATCTCAAGTTCAATACCCTCAAAGGAGCCTGGTATTTAGATGATTACAGTGGTCAATCTCGCGGCGTTCTAATTACCTTCCACAGTTCTGAACCCGAATATGAAGAACTGATGGGCACCTACGGCCCTTTCCCCTTTGATTTATTTTCCCACCCTTCGGCGTAGCACCGCCAATGGATACACCAACTTTGGGTTAGGCCGTCTAGATTCCCTAGCTGACAAAGGATTCTGTGTCGGGCGCGAAAACCGCGCCCCTACAGCCTGGGTTCTATGTAGAGGTCAAGTTTCCTGACCCCTTGCAGGACTTTGATTTTGGCAAGGTTTGTCCGTCAATCAGCCCGATTCCTTACTCCGTATCATCGTGGGCGTAGCGGTGGTAGAGGAAGTCGAGGGCTTCGTTGCGGAGTTCGTAGAAGCGGGGGTCTTCCATGATGCGGCTGCGCTCGCGGGGGCGGGCAAAGGGCACGGTCATGATTTCGCCAATTTGGGCGGCGGGGCCGTTGGTCATCATCACCACCCGGTCGGCCAAAAATAGGGCTTCATCGATGTCGTGGGTGATCATCAAAACAGTGATTTTGTGGTCTTGCCAAATCTTGAGCAGTTCCTCCTGAAGTTCCTCGCGGGTGATCGGGTCGAGGGCACCGAAGGGCTCGTCTAAAATCAACACCTTGGGCCGCAGGGCCAGGGCACGGGCAATGCAGACCCGCTGCTTCATGCCACCAGAGAGGGCACCGGGCTTTTTGTGGGCCGCTTCTTCCAAACCGACGAGCGCAAGGTGTTCCATCACAATCCGCTTTTTCACCTTTTCTGGCTTGCCTGGAAAGACGGAATTCACCCCTAGATAGATATTCTCGTAGGCCGTCAGCCAGGGCAGCAGGGAATAGTTTTGGAACACGACCATGCGGTCGGGGCCGGGTTCCTGAATCGGTTGAGTTTCCAGGCGCACCTGCCCTTCGGTAGGTTGCCGAAAGCCAGCCACCATATCCAGCAG
Source organism: Nodosilinea sp. BSH.14 (assembly GCA_023264315.1). GTDB lineage: Bacteria > Cyanobacteriota > Cyanobacteriia > Phormidesmidales > Phormidesmidaceae > Nodosilinea. The sequence continues at coordinate 7,108 of JALQST010000099.1, read as the reverse complement.
GGTGGATTTGCCGCAGCCAGAGTGGCCGATGACGCAGACAAATTCCCCTTCCTTCACTGCGAGGTTGATGCCATCTAGCACCACATACTCCCCGCTGGGGGTGGGGTAGACCTTGGAGAGGTTGTCAATCACCAGAAAGGGTTCCTGGCTCAAGTATTCGGACGGGGATTGGGTAGGAGAATTTAGCACTTGCATGGTCAGAGTTAAAGGTGAAGATGGGGCGAATCAGCGATTCCGGCTCCCCTCTCCTGCCTGGGAGAGGAGCTGGGGGTGAGGGCAACTATCGCCTCACCACATCCATGGGCATTTCCTCGATGCGAAGGTCGCGTTTGATGGCAAATTGGTTGAGGTAATCTAGGGGATGATCGGGGTCGAAGGGGACGCCGTCGAAGAGTTGGATGCTGTGGCGGTCGCGGCCAATGTCCAGCAGGCCCAGTTCGCGGGCGGCTTGGCCAAAGATGTCGGAGCGCTTCACCCGTTCGGCCACCTCCAGCCAGTTGCGGGGGAAGGGGGTGATGCCCCATCGGGCCATTTGGGTCATCATCCACACTGCCTCGGTGACATCCGGGAAGTTGGCCTTGCCCGTAAAGAACTGGATGTAGTTGAGGACTTGCTGGGGCTCGCTGCCGTCGCCCCGGTCATAGGGGTCGAGGAAGCCCTGGCGAATCAGGGTTTCATCAGCACCAACGTACTCAGGACGGGCCAGCATCTCGGCGATTTCCTCCCGGTTGCGGCGGTCATCGCAGTATTCGCAGGCTTCCAGCAGGGCTTTGACGAGGGCAACGTGGGTTTTGGGGTATTGGTTGGCCCAGGCTTCGGTGACGCCCAGCACCTTTTCGATGTGGCCTGCCCAGATGTCGTTGTCGGTGGCCAGCACCACGCCATGACCCTCAGCCACGGCCCGCGCATTCCAGGGTTCACCCACGCAATAGCCGTCGATGGTGCCGGATTTCAGGTTCGAGGCCATCTGAGCCGGAGGAATCACCGTCACGCTCACGTCCCGGTCGGGGTCGATGCCGCCCGCCGCCAGCCAGTAGCGCAGCAGCAGGTTGTGCATGGAGGTGGGATGCACCGTCGCCAGGGTGTGGACTTGGTCGGGCCGACGGTCGAGGGCCGCTTTGAAATCCGCCGGGGAACGTACGCCCTGATCAAAGAGCCGCTTGCTGAAGGTGATGGCGTTGCCGTTGCGGCTGAGGGTGAGGGCGCTCACCATCGGCACCGGGCGCTGGTTGCCGTAGCCCAGGGTAATCCCCAGGGGCATCCCCGCCACCATCATCGAGGCATCCAGCCGACCGCTGGTGACACCATCGGCAATAGCATTCCAGCTTGGTTCTCGGTTTAGGGTCACTTGGCTGAGGCCGTTGGCTTCAAACAAACCCTTTTCCTTGGCCACAATCAATGGCGCACAGTCCACCAGCGGAATGAAGCCCAGTTCCAGGTTCACCTTTTCCAGGCCGTTGGCCGCCACCGCTACCGCAGGCTTGGCCCGTTGCAGCTTGGCCCGCTTTTGTTGATTCAGGAAGTAGACAATCTCGTTGCGTAGACTGTAATAGTTGGGGTGCTTCACCACCTCCATACGTTCGCGGGGGCGGGGGAAGGGCACATCCACAATCTGGCCGACGTGGGCCTCCGGGCCGTTGGTCATCAGCACAATGCGGTCGCTCAGCAGCAGCGCCTCATCCACATCGTGCGTCACCATCACGCAGGTGACTTCATTCTCCTGGCAAATCTGCATGAGCTGTTCCTGCAACCCGCCGCGAGTCAGGGCATCCAGCGCCCCAAAGGGTTCATCCAGCAGCAGCAACTTGGGCCGAATCGCCAGGGCACGGGCAATGGCTACCCGCTGTTTCATACCGCCGGAAATCTGCCCCGGTCGCTTGTCTGCCGCCTTTTGCAGCCCCACCATCTCAATGTGGTGATCCACCATCCGCTTTCGCACCGCCTTGGGGTGGTGCCCCATCACCTGATCCACCGCCAATTGGATGTTTTGGCGCACCGTCAACCAGGGCAGCAGGGAATAGTTCTGGAACACCACCATCCGGTCTGGGCCAGGTTCCGTCACCTGCCGCCCCTCTAGGATGATGCCGCCAGCACTGGGCTGATCGAGTCCTGAAAGAATATTCAGCAGGGTCGATTTACCACAGCCAGAGTGCCCCACCAGGGACACAAATTCCCCCTTATGAATATGGAGATCAATATTTTTTAGGGCAATATATTCCCCACCATCGGGCAGGTTAAAGACGCGATCTACGTGGTCAACTTCAACAAAAACAGCCATGGTTCTTTGGGGTTTGGGGTTTGGGATGCAAGATTGAGTAAATGTAGGTTGGGTGGCGTGATAGCAGAACCCAGCAAAGGTCTGTGGTGTGGTGTGGTGTGTTTAACCTGGTGGTGCATTAGCGAAGCAATGCACCCTACGGGATGTTCTACTTAAACCAGACTTTAGGGTTCTTGTTTGGGTGCTTTGTTACCGTCTGGAACGAAGTCAAAGAACCCTAGGATTGCCTCTCTTGCTCCCCTCTCCCCATGGGGAGAGGGGTTGGGGGTGAGGGCATTATTTCTTCTGTTCTTCAGGCAGAACTAAGGTGCCGATGAACACAATCAGCCGATCCAGCAGCAGGCCGACAACGCCGACGTAGACGATGGCGATGATGATGTCGCTGATTCGGGAACTATTCCAGGCATCCCAGATAAAGAAGCCGATGCCGACGCCGCCGATGAGCATTTCCGCCGCTACAATCGCCAGCCAGGAGAGGCCAATGCCGATGCGTAGCCCGGTGAAAATGTAGGGAACCGTAGCGGGAAACAGAATCTTGAAGAAGTAGGTGGGTTTGGAGAGTCGCAGCACCTTGGCGACGTTATTGTAGTCCTGGGGAATTTGGCGAACGCCCTCGGTGGTGTTGATGATAATCGGCCAAATCGCGGTAATAAAAATTACGAAAATTGAGGCTGGCCCTGCTTGCTGAATCGCCGCCAGGGAAATGGGCAACCAGGCCAACGGAGGCACCGTTCTCAAAATTTGGAAAATGGGGTCAAGGGCGCTATACATCAGTGGACTGGTGCCCACCAAAATGCCAAGGGCTACACCCGCTACCGCTGCTAAGGAAAAGCCAATGGCGACCCGTTGTAGACTGCTCCAGACCTGCCAAAACAGCCCTTTATCGGTGCCGCCGTAGTCAAAAAAGGGATTAATAATCAGTTCCCAGGTATCCTGAATGGTGCGAATGGGGGTGGGTAGGGTAGCATTTGGCCCCATGGTCAGCACTTGCCAAATGGACAGGAAAATCACAATGGCCACGACGGGGGGAATCAGACCCTTCAGCCAGTTGAGAGCCTGCTGGCTCAATCGGGCCACATTAAAGCGTGATCGGGTCGGACGAATATCAAGAGGTGCGGTCATCGGTGATCTCCAATGGCGAGGTGGCGGCTTGCTTGGGGTGGGATCCCCCCCAGCCCCCCTTGAAAAGGGGGGAGTAGAGGCTGGTCAAAGTCCCCCTTTCTAAGGGGGATTTAGGGGGATCTCTAGGGTGTGGTAGTCAGGTACAGCGTTAGATCTTTTTGATCTTGAGGCTGTCCAGGTAAGCCTGAGGGTTTTCAGGGTCGAAGGTGACGCCATCGAAGAAGGTTTCCACGCCGCGAGAGGTGCTGGCAGGAATGGCGGATTCTTGGCCGAGGGCGGTAGCCGCTTCGCGCCAGAGGTCTTCCCGGTTGACGGCATCCACCCAAGCGTTGACATCGGTATCCTTGGGCAGCAGACCCCAGCGAATGTTCTCCACCAGGAACCAGAGATCGTGGCTCTTGTAGGGGTAGGAGGCGTTGTCGGCCCAGTATTTCTGCATCAGATCGGGAAGTTCTTCTACGCGACCATTGCCAAAGTCAAATTTGCCCATGGAACGGTCGATGATGTCCTCAAAGGGCACGTTAAACCAGGCCCGCTCGGAGAGAATGCGGCACATTTCCTCTTTGTTTTCCGGTTGGTCGCACCAGATGGCGGCTTCCAAAACGCCCATCAGCAGCGCCTTGGTGGCGTTGGGGTTGGCATCCACCCAGTCGGCCCGCATCCCAAAGGCTTTTTCGGGGTGATCTTTCCACATTTCTCCGGTGGTGAGGGCGTTGAAGCCGATCTGCTGGTTCACGGTTTGCAGCGGCCAGGGTTCGCCCACGCAGAAGGCATCCATGTTACCCACCTTGGCGTTGGCCACCATCTGGGCCGGGGGCACCACAATGGTGGAAATTTCCGTGTCGGGGTTAATGCCGCCCGCCGCCAGCCAGTAGCGAATCCACATATCGTGGGTGCCACCGGGGAAGGTCATCGCGGCCTTTAGCTCTTTGCCACCCGCCTTGAGTCGGGCAAACTCCTCCTTCAGAGGGCTGCTATCTACCCCCACATTCAGGCTGGCATACTCATTGGGTAGGGAAATGCCTTGGCCATTAACGTTGAGGCGAGACAGGATGTACATCGGCACCTTGTTGCCATCGGTGACGATGCCGTTGGAAATCAGGTAGGGCATGGGGGTGAGGATGTGCGCCCCATCAATACCGCCGCCGCCGGAACCCAGCACGATGTTGTCGCGGGTGGTGCCCCAAGAGGCTTGCTTTTCCACCGAGACATCGGTCATGCCGTACTTATCAAAAAAGCCCTTCACCTTGGCGATAATCAGCGGGGCCGAGTCGGTAAGAGCAATAAAACCGAGCTTGGCAGTGGTGGTTTCTAGCCCTTCCACAGGCCCAGCATCGGCAATGGGCGAAGTGACGGGGCCAGCCTCAGTGGATGGATTGGAGCCCCCTTGGCTACAGGCATGGAGGAAAACCGTGCCAGCGGCGGCGGTGCTAGCGGTGAACAAAAACTTACGACGGTTGAGACGAGTCATAGTTGATCCTTAGAATCCTAATAACCTAGGGCAACGCCACCCTTCAACAGGGAAAAAGTGACGTAATCGAAATGCATAAATCAGGCATCGACAGTGGACTTGATAGCCTCAAACACCGCCGTAGAAGCAAATCAAAAAACAGAACTCTGGATCAGCCGATCCGTTCTGAACCCTGATTTGCAAATCTGGTCTATGGGCAGATTGGCCTAAAAGAAAACCCGTGGGAAAACCTCAAAAATGGACTCCCACAAAAGGCATATAAGCCGACCTAAGCCCAATAAACCGTGACCCTCTCAAGCATGAATTGGCTTCCATCGGCTGAATGAAATCTCGGCAAAATTAGACCTTGAAAAATAGCTTAATTATGTTTGTTAACAAATTATTCAAACTTCAAAGGCGCTTTTGTATGTTTCGTTACGTTTTGCCCTAGACGATACTTTTTATGCATGATTCACATGTAGATTTTGCATAACGCGCTTCTTTTCGAGCCTCCAACGCCAAATAGGGGTCTCCGAAGAGGCCCCTGCTCGTGGGCGATTTGCGGTGTTTGCCTCAGATCCCAGGGTTCTAACGAACACAGGATTCTGCGGCGGGCGCGGCAACCACATCCCTACAGCCTTGGGCTCAGGTAGGGGCCAGGTTTCCTGACCCCTGGACGGCCTTGGGCGCTAGCCCGGTCAACCTCCCAAGGCTCTGGCTGGAGATGCCGCTACTGGTGGGTGATGAGGTGAAGAACCCTGGGATCTAGTCTCGGCCTAACCCTGCATTCGGGTAATTAGCACCGGGCAGGGCGCATAGACCCGCACATAGTCGGTCAGCGATTCGCCCAGCACCTTATCCAGGTCGGGCAAGCCCTTGGCGATGGTGGGGCGACGGTCGGGGGAACCGAGGATCAGCAGGTCGATGTTGCGGTCTTCCGCCAGTTGACAAATGCGCTGTCCGGCCTTGCCTTCGGGGGCGGCGAGCTTATAGGGCACGCCATACTTCCGGGCTTCTTCCGCAGCGGCCAGCAGGACAGGATCCTGATTCGCGTCAATGGTGGTGATATCGAAGGGTTTGGCCTTGAGGCTCGAGACCGAATGCACCAGGATGAGTTCGCCGCCCTTGATGTCGCGCAGCAGGGTGAGGGCAATGTTCAGCCCTTCCTTGGCCGAGTCGGATTTATCCATGGCCACCAGCACCCGCTTGATGGGGCGAATGGTATAGAGGTCGTCCTTCACCAGCAGCATGGGACGCGCCGCCAATTGAAACACGTACTGGCTCACGGAATTTTCTAGAATCGCCTTCAGCCCTTGCAACCCCCGGGAACCCATCACAATTAGGCTGGCGTCGGTTTCCTCGGCCACCTGCACAACGACATCCTTGGGGTCGCCTTCCCGCAGCACCGCCGTCACCTTGCCCGGATCGAGGTTGAGGTTCTGAATCGCCGTGGCGAGGGTGCATCCACCCTCTTCCCACTTACTGGCCATGGTTTCGGCAGACACCTGGGAGGGCACCACGTGGAGCACCGTCACCGCCGCCCGCTGGATGAGGGGAATATCCATCAGCACCTTCATCATAGCTTCGGTATTTCCGGTGCCAGAGTCGGCCAAAAGAATTTTTTCTATCATGGGATCCTCGTCTCAAACTGCCGAATAATAAAAAGTGGTACGCGACAACGATGGTCAATCGCCTCAATCGCAGACAGGATAATGCCTTGCGCGTCGCTTACCTCAACCATCATAGGCATGGGCTTTCAACCTACTTGGTTGCCATTCATAATTTGTATTGACGGGCGCAGAAACGGGTGCGTAGACGGGCCGATGGGGCTGGATTTACGTTGTTCACTCACGTTGTTCACTCACTTTTTGACCTTATCCCTGCTCTATCCTGTCTTTAGTTAGTCTTAGTAGACCGAAGAGATATCCCTTAGCCTGAGCTTGGCCCTCACCCTAAATCCCTCTCCCAATTTGGGAGAGGGACTTTGAACCCTTCTAGCTCCCCTCTCCTCGTGGGAGAGGGGCTGGGGGTGAGGGCCAAGCTCAGAGCCGTAAAGCGAGTTTGCGATCTACTGAGACTTCTCTGTTGAACTTCTTGGTTGGACTCCCCCGATAACCCATGACAGATTCGCGCCCCTGGTTTGAGTACCGCGTCATCGTTCACCCTCACCACACCGACTATGCGGGCATCGTCTGGCACGGCACCTACATCGCTTGGCTAGAGGAGGCGCGGGTAGCCTACCTGCAACGGCACCATCT
>JALQST010000098.1:9211-9468 GCA_023264315.1 Nodosilinea sp. BSH.14 | reverse complement strand
TAACTTCAAGTATCTGACAGATGCCTCCAAAGATATTATCGAGCGAGAAGCGTTAATTGGGGTCAGCATTACAGGTTGGATGAACAATCCTGATGTTTTGTTTAATGAAGATAATATGAAGGAAGCTGCTGAAGAAGTTAAAAAGTGGAACAAAGTAGTAGCTGGTTTAATTGGTATTAACCCCGCTGCTCGTTGCACTGCTGTCAAACCTTCAGGTACTGCGAGTGTCCTTCTTGGAACAGCTTCAGGGATTCATG
>JALQST010000098.1:0-9201 GCA_023264315.1 Nodosilinea sp. BSH.14 | reverse complement strand
AGATGAATGATCAGGATGATGTTCTAGCTTTGATTCAAAAGACAAATCCAGAGATGATTGAAGATAGTGTATGGTCTTCTACAGGAACAGATAAGGTAGTGAGTTTCCCAGTTGTAAGTAAAGAAGGTAGCATTTATAAACATGATCTCCTTGGCGTTAAACAGCTTGAGTATGTTAAGGCTGCACAACAAGTATGGATTGAATATGGAACTAATTTAGACTTATGTGTAGATAAGAATCTTCGCCACAATGTAAGTAATACAATTACAGTCGATGATTGGGATGGGTTACATCACTCAGGCGCATACTAAATTAACCTCTGGGTCACGCAATGGACTTTTCCTGCTAACCTTCACTTTAGAAGATTCGGCGTCTAGAATCTGGCTACATGGGCAACCCCAACCCGGGAGACTATCGTGGTGAAGCGATCCCATGTGGTTCACGGACTATCTTGATCCCCACTCGGTAACGGTTAATTACAGCCGTTCATCAAGCGATATAACCCTTAACGTTCTGTTATGGTTCATCATCCTGTGTTTAAGTCCCTCCGCCCGTACCTTACGCTACCGTTTACCCTGTTTAGCGCAGTTCTGGCCCCGTTCACCTTGGTATCCCCTGGGGTAGCCATTGACTATAACTATGGTCAATGCATCGCGGACTTGCTGGAGGTCGGACTGGCTGCGGACGCCGTCGCCTCGGCCTGTGCCAGTGCCCTACGGCCTGATCAGGTTGGATCCTGCGTTTTGGATGTGACCACCGCAACGGAGATCAGCGCCGAAGTCGCCCTAGCTGCCTGTAGCCGAGATCGCCGCCCTCTGGAGGTGGCCTCCTGCGTTGTCAATATCCACAATGCCCTAGCGGTCGGGAGTTCCGCTGCCGTGCTGAACCACTGCCACCGCAGCATCCTGCCCGCGCGCTATGCCGACTGCGTGATTGACACCGCCCTCGTCGCCGAAATCGCGACGACTGAATCCATGGCGCTGTGCATTGCGGCGGGCTATCGTCCGGTGGATGTGGCTCCTAGCTTTATCCCCGCTCGTTAGGCGGCTACCCCCGTCCGCTGAGCGCCCGATCCGTTTCCCGCTTCTCCTGCTTGCGCTTAAGGGACTCCCGCTTGTCGTGGAGCTTTTTGCCTCGCGCTAGGGCAATGCTGACCTTGATCCAGCCGCCCTTGAGGTACATCTTGAGGGGCACCAGGGTCAGGCCCTTTTGTTCAACCTTGCCGATCAGCTTGCGGATTTCGTCGCGGTGCATGAGCAGGCGACGGGGCCGTTTGGCCTCGTGGTTATAGGCTTTGTTGGTCATGGTGTGGGGGGAAATGTGGATATTCTGAAGCCACAGTTCCCCGTCCTTCAGTTGGGCAAAGCCGTCCCGCAGGTTCACCTTGCCCTGGCGAATCGACTTCACCTCGGATCCCAGCAGTTCAATCCCCGCTTCGTAGGTTTCCAGAATTTCGTACTGGTGGCGGGCTTGGCGGTTATCGCTAACCATCTTAAATCCTTTGCTTTCGTCGGCCATGCGGCCCTCCCTTTCTCATGGGTCATCCGTGGCATGGGTGATGCTCAGCGGTGGTGATGCGTCTATTGATCATAATCAGGAAATGGCCCCTGATGCTAAATTGCCCCCATCCCCCAATTCCTTCCCGCATTCCCGCATCCGGCGGCGAATGGGGCACACTATTAGATCGGGGTGAGCGCGATGGGCGACCCCCCATCGTGGCTAGCGATGTTCGTTGTTTGGCTTTGGTGCTATGACCCTGTTTACCCTGCGCTCCGTTCACAAAGACTTTGGCATCAAGGAAATCCTGCGAGATGCCAGTTTTAGCCTGGAGGAGGGCGATAAGGTGGGCCTGATTGGCACCAATGGCTCCGGGAAATCGACGCTGCTGAAGATGATGGCCCGGTTAGAGCCCTTCGATGGCGGCGACTTTTGGGTGAACCCTGGGGCCAAGGTGGTGTATCTGCCCCAACAGCCCGACTTTGAGGCCGATCACACCGTCTTAGAGCAGGTGTTTGCCGATGCCGGGGAATCCATGGCGCTGATTCGTGAGTATGAAGACCGCTCGCACCACCTGGCCCAGGGCGGCGGGGATAGCGATCGCCTGATGGCCCAACTCTCCGCTGTGGCGGAAAAAATTGCTGCCGCCGATGCCTGGGATTTGGAAACCAACGCCAAGGTGATTTTGAGCCAGTTGGGCATTGACGACTTTGATGCCAAGGTGGGGGATTTGTCCGGCGGCTATCGTAAGCGGGTGGCCATTGCGGCGGCCCTCCTGTCCGACCCCGATGCCCTGCTGATGGACGAACCGACGAACCATTTGGATGCCGAATCCGTGGAATGGTTGCAGAGTTACCTGAGCAGATTTCGGGGGGCGTTGTTGTTGATTACCCACGACCGCTATTTTTTGGATCAAGTCACCAATCGCATCCTGGAAATTGATCGCGGCGACCTCTATAGCTATGCCGGAAACTATGCCTATTACCTAGAGAAAAAAGCCTTAGCAGAAGCCTCAGACATCAGTTCTCAAAAGAAACATGCCGGGGTATTGCGGCGAGAACTGGAATGGCTGAAGCGTGGCCCCAAGGCTCGCAGTACCAAGCAAAAAGCCCGCATTGATCGCATTGGCGAGATGCAAAATCGTGAGTTTAAGCAGGCCCTGGGCAAGGTGGATATTTCCACGGCTGGTCGCCGCATTGGTAAAAAGGTGATTGAGCTGGAAAACGTTGCCAAGGGTTATGAAGGCCGTCCCCTTTTTCAAGGTGTTACCTATGCCTTTGCCCCCGATGATCGGGTGGGGATTATTGGCCCCAACGGGGTGGGCAAGTCTACCCTCGTGAACGTGATCACCGGGCGGCTAGAACCCGACAGCGGCACGGTGGAGATGGGGACGACGATCCACGTCGGCTATTTTGATCAACATTCCGAAGATCTGTTTAGGAACCCAGAACAGCGGGTGATTGACTACCTTAAAGAGACGGCGGAACTGGTGACAACGGCGGACGGCAGCACGATTACCGCCTCCCAAATGTTGGAGCGGTTTTTGTTTACTCCAAATCAACAGTATGCGCCCCTGCACAAACTGTCAGGGGGAGAACGGCGGCGGCTATTTCTGCTGCAAGTCCTCATGTCGGCCCCCAATCTTCTCATCTTAGACGAACCCACCAATGACCTTGATGTGCAGACCTTAGGGGTGTTGGAAGAATACCTCGAAGACTTTAATGGCTGTGTGATTGTTGTTTCCCACGACCGTTATTTTCTGGATCGCACGGTCAATGCCATTTTCTCCTTTGAGGGCAATGGTACTTTGCGCCAATATCCCGGCAACTATTCCCTCTATTTAGACTATAAAAAAGCGGAAAAAGAGCGGGAGGAAGACCGACAACGGGAAGCCGCCAAAGTCAACGACAAATCGGCTCCGTCTGGCCCGTCTTCCAGTGCCTCCAGCACGGCCAAATCCACTGCTAGCAGCCAGGGCCAAAAATTATCCTACAAGGAAAAGCGCGAGTACGAACACCTAGAAACCCATATTCCAACCCTAGAGGCCGACAAAGAAACCATCGAAAAACGGCTCTATGGCGATGCCCCCAGCGATTACGAAGAAGTGACCCGCCTATCGGAACAACTCGCGGCCCTGTCGGCCCAAATTGACGCTGCCACCGAGCGCTGGATGGAACTGGCGGAACGCCTGGAGGGATAACCCCCCAGGGACAACTGCTGCGCCCGGTGGGTACTGCGGGTTCAGGTAGGGGCCAGGTTTCCTGACCCCTTCACGAATCTGGGTTCTGACCCGTGGTGACCGTTGACCAGGGGTTGGCCTAGCCTAGGGGCGAAGTGGGGCCGTCGCCCACGATGGCCCGCATTCCCTCTAGGGTGGCGGGGATGCTCTTGGGATCCATAAACATCACCTTGCTGCTGTCGCTGCTGCCAATCTTCAGCCCCATTTCTAGGTATTGCTGGGCCAGGATATATTGCAGCGACTCCCGGGCATCGGGATCCGTTGCAATGGTTTTGGCGATGATTTGGATGGCCTGGGCGGTGGCTTGGGCGTGGAGGACCTGTTCTTGCTGGAGGGCCTGGGCACGGAGGACGATGGATTTTTGCTCGGCCTCGGCGTCCAAAATGGCGGCGGTTTTGCGGGCTTCGGCGTCCAGCACCGCCGATTCGGCCCGACCCTTGGCGGAGTTCACCGCCGATTCCCGCTCCCCTTCCGAGGTGAGGATGGCGGCCCGTTTTTTGCGCTCGGCGGCCATTTGCAGTTCCATGGAATCCTGAACCGCCTTGGAGGGCACGATGTCGCGCAGCTCCACACGGGTGACTTTGACGCCCCAGGGGTCGGTGGAAATATCGAGTTCGCGCAGGAGGATTTCGTTAATTTCCGAACGAGCGGTGAAGGTTTCGTCCAGTTCCAGTTTGCCCATTTCGGCCCGCACCTGGGTGAGCACCAGGTTCACCATGGCCGATTGCAGATTTTCCACCTTGTAGTAGGCTTTTTCCAAGTCCACAATCCGCCAGTACACCACCGCATCCACGCTAATAGACACGTTGTCGCGGGTGATGCACTGCTGGGGCGGAATATCCAGCACCCGCTCCCGAATGGTTTGCTTAAACACCACCCGATCCAGAAACGGCACCACAAAATTGAGCCCTGGGGACAGCTTTTTGCCCGTGTATTTGCCCAGGGTTTCGACCAGCGCCTCATCACTTTGGTTGACAATCCGAACGCCACTGGCGGCAATGGATCCGCCCAGGATCATCATCATGACAATAAATCCGAAAAAGCTTCCCATGGCTAATAGATTCCTCACAGGTTTGAACAGATTGATCGAGGGTTAAATCTCCTAGGTTCCGCACAGGTTTGAACAGATTAGACCGGAATTCCATCAAGGAAGACGGCCTTCGGACTAGCGGGACAGGAATCGGGCACCCTCGGGTTAGCCCCACTGGCGGCCTAGACCTTATTGCCAGTCTTTGATCTCGCTTTCAGGCATGACGTACAGGGTATTGCCCTTGCGCCGCACCACAACGACGGTTTGATTGACCCCAATGGTGAGGCCTTCGTCGTCGCAGCGGGCCTGCCAGGAGTTGCCCTCATAGATGACCCGCCCCGCTTCCCCGGGGGCAATGGCGGTGAGGGTGCGGGCTTCGGTGGCGTCTAGCAAAATCGGTGGGGTGCGCTGGGGGACAAACCGCTTGAGGAAAAAGATGAAAACCAGCGACAACACCATCCATAGGACGGCCTGAAGGTTAAACAGGGGCACCACCAGCGCCACCAACGCCACGATCAGGGCGCTGACCCCCAGGGTGGATTCCACGAAAGCCGTGGGAATGAAAAGCTCCATCAGGCAGAGCACCGTTCCTAAAATGAGCCAGAACAAGGCATAGTTCATGGTGATCGGATTGCCTACCCCAATGTTCGAGATGTCTAGGTTTAATCTATCCTTAGAGGCCAAGGCTTGGGGCCGCTAATTACATTCTTTTAATGGAGAGTAACGGTTTTGGCCGATCATGACCCTACCTAGGGCGAAGCCTATAACCCTTCCGCGTTCCTCCGCCCCGCCGATCTCCCTTTGCCCCCGACTGGCCTGAGCCTATGAACCGTGCTGAGCGCTTTTCCTCCCGCTACCAGCCCTACCTGTGGGTGGTGGGCGATGGCGTGGAACATCTGCCCCTGGATGAATTGGTGGGGCAACGATACCGGGTGGTGGCTCCGCGTCTGTGGCTCGATACCCAGCCCGACCAACGGCCCGACACCCCCGATACGCTGCCGGATCAGGCTCTGCCCTATCTCCACACCCATCCCCTGCGGTTGCACGTACCAGGGCTGTATGGGGCGCTTCAGCCCGGCTTATCAGCGCCGATTCTGCTGCTGGACAATGCGCCGATTCATCCCCAGGCGGGGGTGCTGTTCCCGGCCATTGAAACGGCCCTGGCGGAGGCTCTGCCCCTACGACAACTGCACTGGATTTGGCAGACCTGGGAACTGTGGCAACGGTTGGAGACCCATGGCCTGCGGCGCAGTCTGATCCAGTCCCAAAATATTCGGGTGGAGGGCTGGCGGATTCGATTGCTGGAACTCCAGGGCGATACGGCGGATCCCGGCAGGGCGGAACTCACCCTAGCGGATCTCACCGCCCTGTGGCGATCCTGGCTGGCGCAGGTGCACCCCTCCGTTGCCGATCCCCTGGCGGCCTTGCTGGCGGAGGTAGAGGCCGCATCGGTGGACGCAGACGGCCTCGATCAACGCCTCAACCAACTGCTCCTCAAACAGGCGGCCCTGAGCCCGAGTCGCTTCGCCATGGGTGGAGCCACCGCCATCGGCCCCACCCAACCCCGCAACGAAGATGCCTGCTGGCCCGATGGCCTCACCCTCGATGCCCAAAGCGAAGGGGAATTACAGGTGGGCATCGTCTGCGATGGCGTGGGGGGCCACGAGGGCGGCGACTTGGCCAGCCAGTTGGCGATTCAGTCCCTCAAACTGCAATTGCAGACGCTTTTGGCCGAGGTGGACAAGGAAACCCAGATGCTGCCGCCCCTGGTGATCATCCAGCACATTGAGGCGGTGCTGCGGATTGTTAACGACCTGATTTGCTTTCAAAACGACAGCCAAGCCCGGGTGGGACGGCAGCGCATGGGCACCACGTTGGTGATGGCGGTGCTGGTGCCCCAACGGGTGATCACCGAGGCCGGATCGCAACGGGTAACGGAGGTCTACCTAGCCCACATCGGCGACAGTCGCGCCTACTGGATGACCCCCGACTACTGCCATTTGCTGACGGTGGATGACGACATCGCCGGACGGGAGGTGATGGCCGGTCGTCAAACCCTTTCCCTCGCCCTCGAACGTAGCGATGCCGGAGCCCTCACCCAAGCCCTGGGCACCCGCAGCGGCGACTATTTTCGGCCCCACATTCGGCGCTTTGTGCTGGACGAAACGGGGGTGCTGCTGCTGTGCTCCGACGGCCTCAGCGACCACTACCGCATTGACGAGGCCTGGGCCAACTACATCGGTCTGATTGTCAAAGACATTGTCACCCTGGAATCGGCGGTGACCTCCTGGCTGGAACTGGCCAACCAAAAGAACGGCCACGACAACGTTGCGGTGGTGCTCATTCACCATCGCATGGCGGCTCCGGCGACCCCTGCCCCCGCCGACCTTCCCCCATCCGCCGAAGCCCCTCGCCGTCCCCCCGCCGGAGCCACCCTCTACGGCGACCCCCCCGAGGAAGAACCCAGTGTGGCCCCAGTCTCCCGGCCCAAACCCATGCCCCTCTGGATCTTGCTGCTCTCTGGGGCGATCTTGCTCACCGCTGTGGCCAGTTGGTGGTTCACCCGCCCCACTCCAGAACCGACCACGCCAGAGGATGGAATCGAAGCCCCGGCCACCCCTCGCTGAGCCCCTGGACCAACCGGCACCCGTGATCGTGTCCTCGGTCAATCGTCCCTAAACGCCGTCAGCAATTCTCAGCATGACTAGGCTGGCGAATACAATACCGCTCAGGCTGAGCTGTGAGCCTGTCGAACAGTCGAAGCCTTTTCACCGCCTTTTCACCCTTCGACAGGCTCAGGGTGAACGGCCAATTTGCCAAAATGAGAATTGCTGAAACGCCGTGGTTATCGCCCTGGGATCAGCCCCCCGCCCAGGCGCTTCATCACCCGGTTGGCGATGTCCGCGTACTGCACTTCTCCGGCCAAAATTTGGCCCAAACGCTGGGTAGCAGTGGGGCGTTTGATGCCGACTCGGTAGCCGATCCCCGGCACCCGGAAGAATAGGCCCGAAATCCGTTTGGCCCACTGCATATCGGCCCCCCAGGAGGTTTGCATGTCGGCGGTATAGCTAGCTAGGGCATCGGCGTCACCGGAGAGCGCCCGATGGATCGCCGCTGCCGCCTTGACGCCGCTGATCATGCCGGGACGAATGCCCTCGGAACTGAGGGGATCGACAATCGCCGCCGCCTCGCCCACCAGTACCGCCCGCTCGGTGTGGAGAGAATGCTGACCGTCCCACAGTTTGAGGGCATGGTGATGGGCCTGGGCCTGGGTGGGATCGACGCCGATGGTTTGGCCGTAGCGGGTGAGGGCGGTTTGGTAGTCCGCCAACAATTTATCGGTGGCCTTGCCGACCGCTGATTTGCCCACAAAGGATGCGGCCCCGATGGCATAGCCCTGACGTTTCGGGAAATTCCACAGACAGCCCTGCTTCACCAGGCCAAACTCAAAGCTCATAGGAAAGCTGTCCGGCACTGGATCCGCCGTGGTCACGTCCCAAATCAGCGCCGTTCGCAGGGGCAAGGCGGGAAAGCCCAGCCACCCGGCCATTGGCCCCTGGGCACCATCGGCGGCAACCAGGTAGGCGGCGGTGAACGTGCCGTTGGGGGTGGACACCTGCCACTGATCCCCCACCAAGGCGATCCCCGTGACAGGTGTTCCGTCCTTCACCTCGGCCCCCTGGTTTTGGGCCTGTTCGACAAGGAACGGATCAAACACCTCCCGTCGCACCATCCAGATCGGCTCGGCGGTTTCGAGCGCGGCATCCACGGGGTCATCGAGGTGGTAGGTGTAGCGCACCTGTCGTCGCTGGCTGTCGATGGCGGGGGCAAAGTCAAAGTCAAAATAGGCGGCCACGCTGGGGGAAACAGCACCACTGCAAGGCTTGTAGCGCGGCAGGGAGGCAGCTTCTAACATCAGCACCGAACGCCCCTGTTTGGCCAAGTGATAGGCCGTTGCCGATCCGGCTGGCCCTGCCCCCACCACAATACAGTCGTAAATACGGTCGCCCATCGCGCTGTTCACCTTTCTCCGTCGCTACGTTCAGTCGATCACAAACTTGCTTTCCTGGTCTGAGCTTTGCCCTCACCCCCAACCCCTCTCCCGGTCGGGAGAGGGGAGCCGGAAGTCCTTCAAAGTCCCTCTCCCAACTTGGGAGAGGGACTTTGGGTGTAGCTTGCTTCTCGAAGAGTGGGCAGAGCCCATGTTGAGAGATATCTTCTACTGACGTTCTGTCCTCCCAGCCTAGGGGAAAACTGGATGCCTTCATGCATCGTCAAGAAATATGTTAAGTTGTGTGAATACCCTAGGGATTGTTCGCTGTCAAGCATCACGGTCGTTCTTTGACGGGCTCGAAGAAGGGCCATCGTGTCTGGGCGGTCATCGCCCATTCTCAATATGCGCCCTAGGCCCGCAGCAATGGGAGGTACTGTGCAT
>JALQST010000097.1 GCA_023264315.1 Nodosilinea sp. BSH.14 | reverse complement strand
GATCGACGGAGAAGATCCCCTCACCACCAGCCTGGGCGATGTGGCGATGGAGATGCCGATCTTGGATGGCCGTGCCCCCACTGGGTTCAGCCCCCTCACAGATTTGCCCTGGGATGCCCATCTAGGCTATCTGGCCATGCCGGGAGCCTATCAATTTGTGGCCGAAAGTTACTGTCTCAAGGCAGGCACCCACGGGCCGGGAGGGGGCGATGGCTATGCCTATGCCGACCTCGCGGGGTCGCGAGGGGCCATGGTGCAGACGATTCTGCGGGAGGCGGTCAACCATCCCGAGATTCCCCAGAGTCACATTCAACTGCTGTTGTGGGGCGTCATTGCCCGCACCCAACTCCAGGCCATGCCCGCCGAAGCCCAGGCCGTCGCCCAGCGAATGCTCACCGAGGCCGAGCGTCGCCAAATCAACGGTGGTGCCCTGGGGTTAATTCCCCGTGAGGCCCAACAGCCGTTGTTTCGTGCCCTCCCCCAATCGGTGCGCCAGGTCTTAGAAGCCGAAGCCGAACTGCGTCGCCTCTTGACCCAGGGCAACGCCACCTATCAGCAGATTGAGGCCATCGCCGTGTTGACGGGATCGGTGGGCCAGGGCGATGGGAGCCGTCATATTCCCCAGGGACGGTGGTCGTTGCACCCCGATGGATACTTCATCCGCTATCAACCCTTCGGCTATAGCCGTACCCAGGTTCAGGCGTGGGTTCCCGAAGCCCTGGCCATCGAGCGGGACAGTCAGGGGCGCATTGTTGCCCTCACCTCCCACGATGGCTACCGGGTAGAAACCGACTATAACGACCAGGTGGGGGCTCTTCGTATCCCTGGCGAACCTCATCTGCGGGCCTACCAGTTTCGCCAAATTCGGCTGATTCGCCCCAACCAGCCCGCCATCACCGTCGATAACCAAGGCTGGACCTTTGTGGGCCGCCCCACCGGACAGGCCCAGTCTTCCCAGATGGCCCTGGCTGGCCCCAAGACCCAGGATAGGGCAGGAGCAGACTGGTTGGCAGATGCTGACCGCCTCACCGAACTCTATGAGCGCTACCAAAAAGCCAAGGAAGCCAAGGAAAATGTAGACGCCATTCTGGAGGAAATTGACCGCCTGACCCACCCGCCCACCCAGGAACAGGCCGAAGAAGTCCTTGACCGTGATCACTACCAGGAGGGGCTCGATGCGGCCCTCGACAATAACCCTGAAGCCAAGGCCGAATGGATTGGGGAACATCTCAAGCGAGTCGAGCGCGGATTCCTTTACGCGATTTGCCAACTCCGCGCCCTGGGCTCCTCCGGCAGTTGTGGTGACGATCCGCCCCCATCGCCCCCCGATGACCGACCCCGGCCCCCGCAGGTCAATCCCCAACCGTGGATGCCCCCTTCTCCCCAGCCGCGCCCCATACGCCCTGGTGGCCAGGGTCTCATTCCTGGCAACACCAACCGGCAACGCCTCGGCCTCTCCGACCGTCCCGTTTATTAACCTCACGCCCTTCACATCGACAAGGTGCGCTAGATCTACGCACCCTGTGTACATCTCCCCAAGGCCCCGCCGAGCGCTAGTCGGGCTGGGCGGGGCCTTGCCAACCGTCTACGGCGTAGATGTCGCGCCCCTGGCCGAGGGCAAACCGGAGGGAGTGGGGCAGGTCTTTGCT
The DNA here is from genome assembly GCA_023264315.1 of Nodosilinea sp. BSH.14. GTDB lineage: Bacteria > Cyanobacteriota > Cyanobacteriia > Phormidesmidales > Phormidesmidaceae > Nodosilinea. The sequence continues at coordinate 7,877 of JALQST010000097.1, read as the reverse complement.
AGAAGCCGTAATGAAAATAACCAGACCCACCAAGGTCATTACCCCAGATAGACCGAAGATGCCACGATAGCTGATCGCATCGGCAAGGGTGCCAAAGATGGGGCCAGCCAGGGCAATGCCCACGTCAAAGCCCACCATGGCAAGGCCAAAGGTGCGGCCTCGGTCGGCGGGGCTGGAGCGACCACCCATCAGCGCCGCAATCATGGGAATTAACGTGCCCCCGGCCATGCCCTGGATAACCCCGGCCAGCAAAAACAAGGGGGCACTATCGGCCAGCCAAAACATCCCCATGGCAAGGCTGTAGATGGCGAGGCTGGCGGTGATGAAACGCCCGCGTCCGTGGCGATCCGAGGCGCGGCCCACCACCAGGCGGGAGGTAAAACTGGCCACGGCGGAGGCGGTGTAGATCAGGCCCACGTTCAGACCGACCCCAGCCTCGCGCACGTAGAGCGGCACAAAGGTGCTGAGGGTGCCAAAGGCCAGCCCCACCAGCAGTAAAATCATCGCCGGAGTGCGCACCCGCCCCGACCACAGTTGCCCCCAAAAGGCAACGGCATCGGCCCCCTGGCGATCCGTCTGGGGCGGGTAGGGTTCCTCTAGGCGCAACACCAGGCCCAGGCCCAGCAAGCCCAGGAAGCCCATCGCCGCAAAGGCCACCCGAAACCCCGAGGCTTCGTATAAAAAGCCGCCGAGGGCTGGCCCCAGGGCAAGGCCAATGGGGTTCACCAGGGTCATATACCCAATCAGTTCGCCGCGATTGGCAGGGGGAGCCAAATCCACCACCAGGGCGCTGTAGGCTACCACAAAGGCCGCAATGCTGAGGCCGTGGAAGGCTCGAATGGCCATCATCGCCAGGATCGATCCATCCACCGTGAACGCCCGCCCCCCGAGGGACACCGGCATCTGCATATGGGGCAGCATTTGCACCAGCAGATAGCCCAAGGGAGCCACCGCCACCGCGATCAGGCCAATGATCATCACCAGCTTGCGGCCTCGGGTATCGGCCAAGCGGGCCAGGGTGGGGCGAGCCACCAGCAGCCCGATAGCAAAGGAGGCCATCACAATGCCAATCTGCTGGCCACTGCCACCCAGGGTTTCGATGAACAGGGGCAGGGTGGGCAACAGCCCCGCCAAACCCGCCCAAAAGCACAGCCCAGCGGCAAACAGCACCGCCAAGTTAGACCGCACCGATGGGCTAAAGGTGGAAAAAATAGTCACGCTGGCAGGCTCTCCTGTGAGATGGCGATGGGATGACAATGGATCGGGGGCGATGGCCCTCACTCCCCACCACACCATCCTAATGTAAACGAATATTGAGAGGGTACCCCCGTCCACCGGAACGGGGGCCATCGGCGCTAGTCTGGCCACAGGAGATACCGCCCGCCACAGTTGCCTGCTGATCTCGGCCCATTGTCCTATCACCGAAGACTGGGCCGCCTGGGATGACACCTGTCACCGTGCGCGGGAAGGACGAAATCAGCCACCTGGGCCAGCGGGTCAACGCCATGCTGGAGGAACTTCAGGAAAGCACCGAGAAACTACACGCGGAACAGCAGCGAGCCGAGGATTTCTTTTCGCGTGGACATCAACACCGGCATGGTGGTGGCGGGGGTGATTGGCACCAAAAAATTGATCTACGACCTCTGGGGTGATGCGGTGAACGTGGCCAGCCGCATGGCATCCTCCGGAGAACCCGGGCGCATCCAAGTCACCACCAGCACCTACGAACGGCTGAGGGACACCTACCGCCTAAAGCCACGAGGAACTATCCAGGTGAAGGGCCGGGGCCACATGGACACCTACTGGCTGCGGGGGCGGCGCGACCAACCGGAGCCAAAAACAACCCCCGCCCCTGGTCTGTCAGACAACCAGGATAGCGGGGGTAATCCAGACACCATGGCCCAGCCCTCCGAGACCGGGGGCACCTAGCTCATGGCCGAACCGCTGCGGTCGTAGCTGCGGGAGGCATTGGCCGAGGGCTTCCCTTGAATACTGCTCCAGTAATGGGCATCCCCAGGCATCCCCACCTCTTCATTGGTGCGGCACAGCATCGACTGCTGACGGTTCTTAATCAAGTGGTGGTGGCGCATCATCAGCATACGGGCTTGATCTTGGGCAGACATGGCGGAACCTCTGGGTAAGACTGGGTGGAGTAGCACAGGTGAAGGATGGAACGACCCCTTCAGTAATTAACATAATCCAAAAAACTGTATAAATAGCTACAGAATTGAAATTTGATACAAAACTCAACCCTTGTTCATGATTGGCAGCATCCCGGCCTAGGGCGTGTCCTCCAATCAGCTCAAACCCCCATTTTGCGGTCATCATCCCAGTGGAACAAGGGGCTTAAGCCCCTTGTCTGGGCAACCAGAGTGTCGAGGAATCGTTAATGTCATCCGATTGATGACACGCCCTAGGACAGGCCCAGGAACCGCTTGAAGATCTGGATTTTGCCGTCGTAGGGGGGGTAGCGCCAATCTAAGTCTATCCAGAAGGGCTTTTTCAGGACACTTTTGAGGTGGGAAAAGGTATTAAAGCTGTGGATGCCGTGGTAGTGGCCGATGCCGCTGTTGCCCACGCCGCCAAAGGGCAGATCCCACACGGCCACCTGCAAAATCACGTCATTGATGCAGAGGGATCCGGAGGTGGTGTGGTGGATCACCCGATCTTGGGTGGCCTTGTCCTTGGAGAACAGGTAGAGGGCTAGGGGTTTGGGCCGTTGGTTGATGGCGGAAATGGCCTCGTCCAGGGTGCGATAGGTGAGGATGGGCAGAATCGGGCCGAAGATTTCCTCCTGCATCATTGGGTCGTCCCAGGTGACGCCGTCGATCAGGGTGGGGGCGATGAAGCGCTCCGAGCGGTTGTGATCGCCACCGATAAGGATATTACCCCGATCCAGCAGACCCACCAGGCGGTCAAACTGGCCCTCGTTGACGATGCGGGAGAGGTCGGGGCTTTGGGCGGGGTTGTCGCCATAGCACGCTTGGATGCGCTGTTTCAAAGCCTCCACCAAGGCAGGCTTCAGGCTTTCCTGCACCAGCACATAGTCTGGCGCAATGCAGGTTTGGCCCGCATTCAAACCCTTGCCCCACACAATACGGCGAGCCGTCACCGCCAGATCGGCATCGGGTGTGACAATACAGGGGCTTTTGCCGCCCAATTCCAGAGTCACGGGCGTGAGGTGCTGGGCCGCCGCCTGCATCACCACCTTGCCCACCCGTTCCCCCCCGGTGAAGAACACATGGTCAAACCGCTCGGCCAGAAGCGCCTGGGCCGTTTCCACGCCGCCTTCCACCAGGGCCACATGGGCCGGATCGAAGGTTTCCGCTACCAGTTTGGCCAACACCCGGGAGGTGGCCGGAGCCAGTTCCGAGGGTTTCAAGATAGCGCAATTGCCCGCCGCAATGGCTCCCACCAGGGGAGAAATCATGAGCTGGAAAGGGTAGTTCCAGGGGCCGATAATCAACGCCACTCCCAGGGGTTCGGGCTGCACCCAGGCGGATCCCGGTTTCTGGTTCAGGGGCAGCGACACCTTGCGAGGCCGAGCCCAGGATCGCAGGTGCTTGAGCACATAATCCAGCTCGCTGATGGCCCCTACCTCAAAGTAGCCCTCAAAGGCAGGACGCCCCAGGTCTGCCTTTGCCGCTGCCACAATCTCGTCCTGGTAGCGCACAATCCCCGCCCGGAGCTTTTGCAGTTGGGCGAGTCGAAAGCCCAGGTCGCGGGTGGCCCCGGTGGCAAAAAAGTCGCGCTGCCGTTGCAGTAGGTCGGCCATGGAGAAAGGGGCGACTAGGGTCGTGGTCATGGTGTTCTCTAGGGTGTGGTGCGGCAAGGTGAGCGGTCAACCTTAGGTTATCTTGCGCCAGCAATGCTCAGGATGACTAGGCTGATGAATACAATACCGCTCAGGGCGAACGGTCAATTGACCCAAATGAGAATTGCTGAGGCTACCGCCATAGCTGGCGTGATACGAATGGCCTAGGGCGTCCGCCTAGTTCATCTAGATCTCATCTTGCCTGGGCCTCACCCGGATCGCCCTTGCCGACCCGCAAAGCCGTGATTATAGTAAAGGAGAGATTTTGTTAATAAAAGTAAAGCAGCCTTTCGTTTCCTTTCAATCGTTTGATCTCCGCGCCTCTTGGCCCATTGTCCGCGTACTGGATGTCGTCCTATGCCTTTTTCCGTTGAAACCGCCCGCATTCTCGCTGAGCCCCTGGTGACGGCCTTTTTTCAGGAAACGGCGGGGGCGTGGCACTCAGAACGCCGTTACTACACCCTCAGCAATGGCGAAACCCAGGAAGTGGTCAGCCAGATCGCCATTGAGTTCCTTGAACCGGGGCATCCTCACCTCTTGCACCTGGCTGAGTTGCATCAGCTTGGCCCTAGCGCACCACTGATTTGCGGGACGGCTGTATCCTGGGAAAGCGACTATATCGGTACCGGCAAAAAGCCCGTCCAGGGGAGTACCCTCTTTGGTGTACGGGGCACCACCCTCTATCGCGATCGCGGCTTTGCCACCAGCAAACCCGTCACCGCCCAATACCTATTTCGCGACAACCGCACCCTTCAGCTCAAAACCGAGTACAACGGATCCACCTTTGAAGAAGAAATCCGTCTGATTGGCCAGCGCTACCGCACCCGGCAAACGGTGATTTCCCGCGCCGGAGAAGAACTGATGATTGGCCAATACCTAGAAACCCGGTGCTAACCTAAGTCGGCACGAGTTCCCCAGGGCGCAGCTTAGCCCATTTACCCATGTCTTCCTGGAAGCTCTCGCAGCCCACCACATCCCATTCCATTTCAATCTCCTCGCCCCGTTGGCGAATGTTGACATTGATGCTGGGTTCCACGGGATCGAAGGTGGGAAACTCTGTGAGGTGAGGCTGTTGGTGCTGGCCTTCCACGGCATGGTAGGTGGCGCAGCGGTCAACGTAGTGGCAATTTACGCAAATGCACATATCACTGGGCCTATCCACCGAAGGGGGTCTATTTTTTGATATTCTACTCAAGTTTTGTGAATGTCCTCGGCTGAGCAGGTGGATGTTGCGGAATGCAACCAGGTCTGCCCTCGTCGCCAGACCGCTATCCCCAAGCCAAGCCCTGAGGAGGCTATGGATTGTCGTCGGGGTGGGCTCCGGTGGGCAGTCAGGAACCTAAAAGATTGTTGTCATGAAAGAATAGAGGCTTCCTTGAGTCTGACGCTAACCTCGCTCTCCCGTGCAGTGGCTATCGAACAATCCGCCCTTTCGCCCAAAACCTGGCCCTTTAGCGCATCGCTGTTGCCGCCGCATGCCTATCTCGTAGGGGGCAGTGTGCGCGATGCGTTGCTGAATCGTCAGGCGGATTATCTCGATTTAGACTTTGTGTTGCCCGAAAAGGCCATCGAGACCGCCGCCGACATTGCCCACCACTACAGGGCCGGTTTTGTGGTGTTAGATGCCGAGCATCAGATTGCGCGGGTGGTGTTCCCCAACGCCACCGTGGACTTTGCCCAGCAACTTGGCCCCAGCATTGGCGTAGACTTGCAGCGGCGCGACTTCACCATCAACGCCATCGCCTACAACCCCCATAGCGAAACCCTGGTCGATCCCCTGGATGGCTATGCCGACCTCCAGCGGAAGGTGCTGTGCATGGTGTCCGCCGAAAACCTAGCAGAGGATCCCCTACGGCTGCTGCGGGCCTATCGTCAAGCGGCCCAACTGGGCTTTAGCCTTGACCCCACCACCCAAACCACCCTGCGCCAACTGGCTCCCCTGCTGAAGGGTATGGCCGCTGAGCGGGTGCGGGGGGAATTGGATTGTCTACTGAGCTTGCCCCAGGGTTCCGTGCTGCTGCGGGAAGCTTGGCAAGACGGCATTTTGCAAACCTGGCTTCCCACCGTGGGCGGGGGGGAACTGCGCCAACTGGTGGTTATGGATTGCACCGCTGCCCAGGTTCACGAGCGCTGGCCCGCCTTCTCCGCCCTGTTACAGAGCTGGGTGAAGGAAGCCACCGCCCCTGGTCTGCACCGCAGTTGGCTCAAGGCCACCAAACTCAGCCAACTGCTGCTCCCCGCCGCCGACCAAGCCGAAGCCATCCTCTCCAAGCTGAAGTACAGCCGCGTGGAGCAGCAGGCGGTGATTAGCATCCTCAAGGGCTGGGCGGTGCTTAGTCCCCTACCCCCCCGCCTCAGTCTGACCATTGCCCAGCAGTACCAACTCTTCAAGGTGACGGGGGCGGGGTTAGTGGGTTTGGCGCTACTGGCCCTCGTGAACGGGGTTTCAGAATCCGTAGTGTTTGGCCTGGTGGAACGCTATCTTAATCCCCAAGACCCTGTGGCCCATCCCCGTCCGATCCTCTCCGGGCTCGACCTGATCCACGACCTCGGCCTTCCCCCCAGCCCCCAAATTGGCAAACTCCTGGAGGCCATCCAACTGGCCCAGGCGGAGGGTCTCGTCACCCAGCGGGAGAACGCCCTCGCCTGGGTGAAGCAACAGATTGATCAAGACCGGGCCGAGGGGGCTTGCCTAGATGTGTTAGAGTGAACCTCTGGTCATGTGATGATTGATTCACTGGTTTCTACTCGGGCAGATCGTCCAGACTCCCAGTTGTCTCAACAAAGCGCCACCCCTGAACTGTTTCGGCGTTTTGTGGTCTGGCTATAGACTTCTTTCCTTGAGTGCCTTGCCCTTGATTCTGATCATGGCTGCCCTGTTGTCTGAGGTTATCTAATGTCGAAGCGTCGCAATCCGAAGAAAGAAAAAGCCCTGCGTAACCAAGCCTACGCCCGTAAGTTCCGCAAAAAGCGCTCTGGGGGGCAGCGTTTCTTCAAACGGAATAACCGTGGGGCTGACGAAGAGGGCGGCGACAACGCTAACAAAGAAAGCAACGACTACTCTGCGGCCATGTAGCATCGCCCTTCTAGATCTGGGATTTTAGACGTTCATCCTAGAATCATCCTTTGAAGTCGCTATTTTAGGAACAACCTTGGGGCCACGGTGGTGTGGTTAGACGAGACCCGCCGCATTGGCCCTAGTTTATGGAATCTGGGGTGGCATTTCACAGAATACCCTGCGGTATAGACAAGATGTCTATACCGCAGGATTGGAGTTTGGCAGCGTTGCAGTGCCCGGAATCTACGCCTGGGGCACCTGAGCCGCCACTTGGGGCTGGGGCTGGGGTTGGAACTGGAACAGGGTGTAGACCACGTTGCGGCGGATGCCCGTCATCATGTCGAGGAAGAGTTCGTAGCCTTCGCTCTTATACTCGATCAGGGGATCTTTTTGGCCGTAGCCACGCAGGCCCACGGTTTCCCGCAGAGCGTCCATCTGTTGCAGGTGGTCGCGCCAGAGGCTATCGATTTGCTGAAGGATGAAGAACCGTTCAGCTTCGCGCATCAGACCGGGTTTGACCTGGTCTACCTGGGCTTCTTTGATGTCGTAGGCAATGCGGGCCTGCTCGTGGAGGAAGGTGCGGATTGCGCCCACCGAAAGGTTTTCCAGTTGTTCGGGGGTGAGGTCGGCCAGCAGATAGACGAACTCTTTGACCTTATCCACCATTTCCGGCAGTTTCCATTCCTCAGGTGGCAGTTCGGGGTTGATGTAGGCTTGCACGATGTCGTCCATGGTTTGTTCGGCGTAGCCAATCACCATGTCCTTCAGTTGGTCGCCCTCCAGCACCCGCCGCCGCTCGGCGTAGATGGCGCGGCGCTGGTTGTTCATCACCTCGTCGTACTCGAATACCTGTTTACGGATGTCGTAGTAGTAGGTTTCGACCTTTTTCTGCGCCCCCTCCAGGGATCGGGTTAGCATTCCCGATTCGATGGGCATGTCTTCTTCGACGCGGAAGGCATTCATGAGTCCAGCCACGCGATCCCCGCCGAAGATCCGCAGCAGGTT
>JALQST010000096.1 GCA_023264315.1 Nodosilinea sp. BSH.14 | reverse complement strand
CCATGCCTACGACAACCCGGAACTCCTACCCGAAGAGGAGACCGTTGTCATTGACTTGGCCAAATCCCTGACGCCGCGCCAAGAGGAAGACTTAAACGTCCGTCTCTCCGATTTTGAAACCGAAACCGGCTGGAAACTGCGGGTGCTCACCCAGTATGACCGCACCCCAGGCCGCGCCGTGAAGGACTTCTGGGGCTTGGATGACCGCAGCGTTATGCTGGTTGCAGATCCCCGTGGTGGTAACTTGCTCAACTTCAGCGTGGGCGACGCCGTTTACGATCTGCTGCCTCGCACCTTCTGGATTGAGCTGCAAACCCGCTACGGCAACCAGTTCTTTGTCCGCGAAAACGGTGAAGACAACTCGATTATGAGCGCCCTCGAATCCATCGAAACCTGTCTGCGTCAGGGGGGCTGCAACGTTGTGCCCGGTCTGCCCCAGGAGCAGTGGGTGTTAACCCTCGTCACCTCCATCGTGGGCGGCGTGGTGTGTGGGTTTGCCGCCCATCCCCGCAAGCCCGGTCAAATCCTGGCTTGGCAATGGGTGCTCATCTTTTCACCGCTGTGGGGCATCCTGTTCCTCGCCTTTGGCATTGGCCCCGTCATCACCCGCACCAGCGATTGGTTGCCGCTAACCCGCAATGTCATCGGCTTTTTCCTTGGTGCCCTGGTGGCCTACCTAACGCCCTCCTTCAACAGCCCCTCTAGCCCCTCCGAAACCTAGCCTTTCTCCAACCCTCCGAGGCGCATCCCATGCCCCCCACGGCCCCCCTCAAGATTGGTGAAATATCCCGTCAGACCGGGGTGGCGGTGGGGGCGTTGCGTTATTACGAAAGCCTCGGCCTGATTACCGCTCAGCGGGGAGCCAACCGCTATCGATACTATGCTCCGACCACGGTGCAGCAGGTGGAATTTATCAAAAAAGCCCAGGCCCTCGGCTTTTCCCTAGAAGACATTAAGGCGGTGCTAACGGTGCATCAGCAGGGCCATACCCCCTGTGCCGTGGTGCGATCCCTCTTGCAGCAAAAAATTGACCACCTGGCCGATCAAATCCAGCACATGACCACCTTTAAGGCGGAACTTGAGCAGTACCGCGATCAATGGGCGACCCATCCGCCCCCATCCACGGATGGAGATATCTGCCCCCTGATTGCCTCGGTGGAGGCTAGGGATTAACCGCCTGCATGGCCCAAGTGCCATCGGTGAGACGCTGGTATTGGGTGCGGTTTTGGGGATTGCCCCGCAGCTCCAGATGATCCACCGCATCTGGCTGAAGCAACCCCAGACCAAAACTGGGCGGTGGGTCGGGAAACGCGGAAGCAGGGCCAGAACCCTCAAAAGCAGTGGGATCCTCAGATCGTGGGTGTCTGGGCTGGGGCCAGTGGAAGGACTGGCGGCTGGCCTCGGACAGGGCTTCCCAGCGTTCCCGACGGGCTTGGCCAAGGGCGGCATCAGCGGCATCGGCGGTGATGAGGGTAATGGCCCCAGACAGACGGAACTGTTCGCGGGTTTGGGTGAAGTACCTGCACAGTTCTCCCCAGGGGGTTTGGGTAATATCGGTCACTTTGGCACTGCGGGTGTCGGTGACAAACATCAGGGTATTGCTGTGGTGGTAGAAGCCGCGAAACACCACCGTGCGGTTGGCGGGACGACCGTGGGCCGACAGGGTGGCCAACTGGGCATAGCGGCTGTGGGGTTTGCTGCGGTTGCGGTGCAGGGCTCTGGCAAGGGGGCCACGCCAGGGAGCTAGGGGATCAGGGGTCAAGGGATTAACGGGCAGGGGATCGAGGGGCACAACGGCGGGTTCCAAAATCAGACATACTAGAGATTGCGTCAAAGGCACCGATGAGCGTGCCAGGGGGTGATCCTAGCCTAGGGCTATCTAGTGCAGGATTGAACATTCCTCGATGGGTTGACCCTTGCGATGATGAATCCACCAAGTGAGACTACAGGTATGATCGTTGCCATCCTTTTGCTGCTTGCTGGGGGCGGGCTGCTACTCGTTGGGGCCGAGGCCCTGGTCAAGGGGGCATCCCGACTGGCGGGCTTGATCGGTATGTCCCCCCTAATCATTGGGCTAACGGTGGTTGCCTATGGCACCAGCGCCCCGGAAATGGCCGTAAGTGTTCAGTCCAGCTTGGCGGGCCAGGGAGATATCGCCCTCGGGAACGTGATTGGCAGCAACATTTTTAACGTTCTGGTGATTCTGGGCCTGTCGGCCTTGGTGGCTCCTTTGGTGGTGGCCCAGCAGCTCATCCGCCTCGATGTGCCGATTATGATCGGCGTTTCGGCCCTGCTGCTGCTCTTTTCTGTGGATCAGCGGCTCCAACCTTCCGACGGGGTGATTCTGTTGATTGGCGGTGTGGTCTACACCGCCTTTTTGATCTACCTCAGCCGCCGCGAGACCAACGCTGAGGTGCAGGCCGAATATGACCAAGAATACGGCGTCAAGGAACGGTCGCGCTTGGGCTGGCTGATTAACCTCGGCTGGATGGGGCTAGGGTTGGGAACGCTAGTGCTAGGGTCTCGGTTGTTCATCAATGGGGCCGTCGCCATTGCCACGGCCATCGGAGTCAGTGAACTGGTGATTGGGCTCACCATTGTCGCGGCAGGCACCTCGCTGCCAGAATTGGCCACCTCCATCGTTGCCACCCTGCGCGGCGAACGGGACATTGCCGTGGGCAACGTGGTCGGCAGCAACATTTTTAATATTTTGACCGTGCTGGGGGTCACGGCCCTGGCCTCCGGCGATGGCATCGTGATTCCCAACGCCGTTCTCCACTTCGACATCCCGGTGATGGTGGCCGTGGCGGTGGCCTGTATTCCCATCTTCGCCACGGGCAACCTGATTTCCCGCTGGGAGGGGGTGCTGTTCAGCGGCTACTATGTCGCCTACGCCACCTATCTGGTGCTGCGGGCGTCGGATCACGACCATCTGGGCCTGTTCAGCCAAATTATGCTGCTATTCGTAATTCCCATTACGGTCATCACCTTAGTCACCGTACTGCTGCGCACCTGGCCCAAGGGAGAAACCCCCAACCGTTCCTAGTCTACGGGCTGCGATCCACCTAGGGCAGGGGTGCCGACGGGGGCGGTGGGTTAGGGATTGGAGGCTTGGCTTTCCCTAGGGCGATCCACCACTCGCTTGAGGACGCCGTTGATGAACCGGAACCCTTCCTCGCCGCTATAGCGCTTGGCAATTTCCACCGCTTCGTTGATGGCTACCCGGTCGGGGGTACCAAGATAGTCCATTTCCACCACGGCAATGCGTAGAATGTCGCGGTCAATGCGGGCCAGACGCTTGAGCTGCCATGCCACCATGGCCGTTTCTAGCACCTCGTCTACCTCGGCTCGGTGCTTGGCGGTGTTGGTCAGCAGTTCCATGGCAAAGGCCCGCACCTCTTTCTGGTTGGTCATTTGCAGGAACTCGGGCAGCTCCACCGCATGGGCGAGACGGTTGATGGCGGTCTGAGTCAGGTCGATGGCTTCGTCTACCATGGCGCGACTGCTGTCTAGATCGGTGGCCACCAGGTCGGTATCCACCAGCCGCTGACTGCCCCGCTTCAGTTCGTCGGAGGCGGTTTCCAGGGCGTCCTTGGCTTCGGCGGCGAGGGTTTTGACAGCGGCCTGCAACAGGGCTTCTAGGTCAAGTTCCTGGAGCTTTTGGGGTTTTTCTGGCAACTGGCTGAGACCCAACAGGGCCAGTTCGCGAGCCATACGACGAGCCTGCATCGCAGGTACCTCCGAAATCAAAACATTATCCCAGCCTAGGGTCGGCCATTACCGAAACAGGGTTTCCGGCAGAGCTCAAGACTGAGTACAGCTTTGCTATCTTAGCAATCTTCGTCTAGGGGCACGCTAGAGAGTTGGGATTCTGCGATAGGGAAAACCGAAAGCTGTTGACCAACCTCGGCCACCGTTGGATCGACCTGCCCCAGGGATAGGGGAGCGACCGCCGTCTCTTCGGACTCGAGGGCGGGCATGGCCAGGGATGGAATACGATCCGGGGGCACCGCCGCCGCCAGGTTGGGGCCAACAATGCCGCCGGAGAGCAGCACCTTAAAGGCGTCTTCGATGGAAATGGCGAGGTTGATCACGTCGGTTTCGGGCACCACGGCATACCAGCCGCTGGTGGGGTTGGGGGTGGTGGGCACAAACACGCTCAACATTTTGGGGGTGGTGGCAGTGGCGGCACTCATGGCCCCAGTGACAAAGGCAATGGCCCAGATGCCCTTGCGGGGATATTCCACCAGCACCACTCGCCGAAACCGGGTTTTAGAATCCTGAAACACCGTCTGTAAAAGCTGTTGCAGGGTTTTGTAGACCGACCCTGCCAAGGGGATCGACTGCACCGTGCGTTCGCCCAAGTCCAGCAGCCAGCGCCCCGCAATGTTCCGGGCCATCAGCCCAATCAGCAGAATGGCCGACAGGGGCACCGTCAGCCCAATACTGAGGTTGATCAGGTCTACCAGAAGCGGATGCAGCCCCTCAAAGGGGGCAAACTGCCTGGGGTAGCGGGTCAGCAGCCGAACCACCCAGTTGGCGATGGTGATGGTAAGCCAAATCGTGGTGGCCAGGGGAATGACCACCAGCAATCCGGCAATCAAATCATTTTTGAGGTCTTGTTTGAGCTTTTGCAGCACGGGCAACTCGTGGCGGTCAGAACGGGATGGGGTGTCAAGGGCTGGAAAACCGTCGAGACCCATCATCCCAGGGGAAACAAGCTTGGCAGACCGGCAAACAGGCCGGACGGTTGAACGCCGGGTTCACATCCCATTATTCTAAGCAGAAAAGGGAATGGGGCTCACAGTCTCGGTGTTGGGTGAGGCGCTGGGTGGGGTCTAGAGTCGCCCGTTGGCTGGGGGCCATCTGACCCCTAGAGGCCGTAGACTTTTAACGGTGCGGGCAAGGCGGAACTGGCTCGGCTGCACCCTGGTGTTGTTTCCTATATTGGCGTCATGTCTACCTTTGTCTCCCCTGCCTCCAACCCCGCCGACCGGGGGCATTTGCTCACCGAACAGGCCAACCCCCGCAGTGCCCAGTTGGATCAGCTCAGCCCGCTGGAATTGGTGGACTTGTTTAACCAGGAGGATCAGCGCACCGTGGCCGCCATTGCCGCCGCCCGCGAACCCCTCGCCCAGGCCATTGAGGTGATCACCACGGCCCTGCATCAGGGGGGCAAACTGTACTATGTCGGTGCGGGCACCAGCGGACGGTTGGGCGTGCTGGATGCGGCGGAATGTCCGCCCACCTTTTGCACGCCGCCGGATCTGGTGCAAGGTATTTTGGCCGGAGGCCCAGCCGCCCTGGTCAAAAGTTCCGAAGGACTCGAGGACATTTTTGAAGACGGCGAGGCCGCCATGGCGGATCGCCAGGTCAGCGCCCTGAATGTGGTGGTGGGCATCACCGCCGGGGGCACCACCCCCTACGTGAAGGGAGCCCTCCACGCCGCCCGCCAGCGAGGGGCTAAAACCATTTTCATCGCCTGCGTTCCCGCCGACCAAGCCCCCGCCGAGGTGGATATCGACATTCGCCTCCTGACAGGGCCAGAACTGCTGGCCGGATCCACCCGGCTGAAGGCGGGCACCGTCACCAAAATGGCCCTCAATATTCTCTCTACTGGGGCTATGGTGCGCCTGGGCAAGGTCTACGGCAATCGTATGGTGGATGTGGCCGTTACCAATAGCAAACTGCGCGATCGCGCCCTGCGGATCCTCTGCGACCTCACGGATCTCGACCGCGCCGCCGCCGCCGACCTCCTAGATCGCAGCGGCCAACAGGTGAAGCTAGCCCTGATGATGCACCTCGGCCAGATCGATGCCGACACTGCCCAACGGCACCTCACAGCTCACCAGGGACAGATCCGACTGGCCCTGGCAGCGGTGGGGAAATCAACGCCACAGCCTTAGCCCACCCTGTGTATAGCCCGATGGCCCCTCAACGGATAGTTAAGACCTTGATGCAGGTGGCCCTAGACCTCCTAAGCTAAAGGGGCGAGTGAGAGAACCTGCCATGACGACTCCATTGGTACCTGTTTCCCAAATTGCCACAGCAGCGGACTTGCTGACGGCCTACGCCGCTGGTCAGCGCAATTTTGAATACGTTGTTTTAGCCGACACCGACCTCTCTGGGGCCGACCTCAAGGGCGGTGATTTCAGCTATGCCGACTTGAGCGGCGCAAACCTCGGGGGTTGCAACCTGCGCGGGGCGGATCTGAGCTACGCGAACCTGGCGGAGGCCAACCTGACGGAGGCCGACCTGCGCGGGGCCATGCTGATTGGCACCGACCTCCGCACTGCTACCATCACCGCCGCCCAGTTTCACCAAGCCGACTATGCCCCCCAGGAAACCCACTTTCCCCCAGGGTTTGACCCCGTTCAGCAGGGGCTGAAGGCGGATCGCTAACGCGGGACAGAGCTAGATCAGAGCGGGAAATTTCCCTAGGACGCTGCTGTTGCCTAGGTTGGATCGCTGGGGGCAGGGGGAATAATGACCCGGAAATCGGCATCTACCACGCCCTCATCCTTGAGGTCAGCGGCGCTGGCATCGGTTTCCCCGTAGTCTTCGTCCCCGTAGCCACCACCATAGGCGTCATCGGGAGGCGCATAGATGCGGTCGGTTTGGCCTGTGCCAGCCCGGTCACGGTAGCCATAGGCGTAGATCGACCCATCCCGGTAGACCTGGGTGGGGGGACTGGGAGCATCGTAGGGGCGGGTGGCGGGGGCCGCTGTACCCTCGGACAGGGATTCCAGGTCGTCCCAGCCTTCGGTGATTTCCTCTAGGCTCTCCTCCACGGGGCTGGCACCAGCGGGGCGATAGCGACGGGTATCCACATCATCCCAGTCGTCGGTAATTTCGCGCAGGGAGTCCTGCACCCGTGGGTCTGGCCCGGTCTCCTCGGAACGGCGATCAAACCAGCCTAGGGGAGACCGTTGGGGGGCACGGGGGGGCGGCGGCGCGACCGGTGGCCGGGGAGGTTCGGATCGTTGGGTGCCCCAACTTTCCCGCTGGCTGGGGGATGACAGGTTAGTCCAGTCGCGCCAGGTGCTATCCGTGGGGGCGGCGTCGGCCCCCGCCCCACGGGGGCCAAATTCGGACGGCTCTTCCGGGGCAGCGGGTTCGTAGAATGGCTGAGGCTCGTACTGGTAGCGACGGCGTTTTCCCGAGCTTCGGGGCGGCCCTAAGAGGGCATTCAGCACCAGGGTAGTGAGTGCCCCAAGCAGAATGGCCAAAACTAGCCAAAGACCTAGAGGCAGGGCCAAGGTGCGGCTACCCAGCAAGACCAGGGGCAACCTGGGAGACAAATTTTGGAGGCCCAGAAGCAGCAGCGTTCCTAGCGCTCCCCCCCCTAGAACCCAACGAGTAGTCGCCATTGGCCCAATCCTCTTGGTCGGTGCTTTTGCCTATCCTATCGCGACAGATGGCGGGGCAGATGGGGGTTCCCCACGGGCCAAGCCATCGTCCAGGGGGGCGGCATCCACTCGTCCTATCGCGGGAGGATTCGTCTAGAATAAAAGGATTCAGGTCGCGGCATTTGGGCAGATAAACGGCCATGCTTGGGCAAGATCCTATTGGTCACTACCTGTCCTGCCTCCACTCCCTACTAGATCAGGGACTGCGCCATCCATTGCGCCATCTACATCAATCCTGAAGGCTGAGTGTAGCCGTTGAGAGCTGCGCTCTATCCTCAGATCCCGGAGATGGATCCTGAGTGACGTTTAAACGTCTAGAGGATAGGTAAGTAATGAAAAATCGACACGATAGCCCTCGTCGAGCCTACATCAACGTCATGGAACTGTTGGTGGCGGAGGAAGTTGATCAGCAAATGCGAGATCTGCCCCCTCGGATGATCAAATACCTCAAGATTATTGAGGTTGAAACCTATGCCCTGAACCGCTTGCCAGCGCTCTATGCCTCCAGTGAAAAGGGCTGGCAGCACCAGTATGACAAGGCCAAGCGAGAGCTGCGTAACCAAATTAAAAGCGCCGTCCGCCAAGCCCTAGCGGCGGTTCAGGTGGATCCCCTGCGTTCCTCTGAGCCCCTCCGGATCGAGGAAGACGAGTCAGCAAGTACCGTGCTAGAATCTCTGCGAGATCTGCTCAAGCAGCCGGATTTAGGCTGGGATGGTATGCTCCATCGGCTCCAGGATATCGTCTCCAACGGTCGCCCCGGTATGCCTCCGTCGCCCGCAGCGGACATGGATAGCTCCCATCGCACCCGCTATCGTCCCAATCCGGGTGACTCCCACTACGCCCCCCCGACAACGGGGTCGATTCCATCCACCTTCCCGATCAACGACAATAGCGACCGCCAGTACTGGCGTCCCGGCACCTACGGCTCCACCATTGCCTGGAGGAAGCGCCATCGCCAGCCCGAGTCTAGCGCCAGCACCGATACCGAAGACTTTGACTGGAACGATCCCCGCTATAACAAATAGGCCTGACCCCACCTCCAGCCCCAATCTTTCATCCCAGCTACCGCAGGTCTGCGGGATGGGGAACGAGGGATAACCGATAGCGGTAAAGGGCTACGGGTTGGCCGAGGGCGGAGAGAAAGTCGGCATCCTGGGGCGAGAGGTAAACGGCTGTGACTTGGTCCGCCTCAATGTGATCGCCGAGGTTCCAGTAGTCCGTTGTGGTTTCGACCTCGTTGAGGTAGGGCACTGCCGTGCCGCGAAACACCTGCTGGAATCGCTCGGCGGTGATGAAGCGATCTTCCTGGGGGGATTCTGTTGTGCGGGCGGTGACGGTGGATTCGATCTGTTGACCTTGAGCGAGTAGGGTGATTTGGCGATTGGGATTGTTGGGGTCAACTTTGACCGCCTTGATCGCCGATGTCCCCAGGTAAGCCTGGGCCAGGTTGAGCCCATTGAAGGCGCGATCCGCCACAATATCGCCCTGGCTGAGCACCCGTGGGAAGAATCCGCCCAGGAAGGTGGGTGCGTCCACAAACCGCACCACGCAGGTGACGGGCTGATCCACCATGGCCTGGTTGCTCTCAAAGCCAGGGGTGACAATATCTGGGGCAAGGGGGGCAGCCAAATCTACCAGGGTGCTGCTTAGTTCCCAGGTGCCTGCCATCCAGTCGGGGTAGGTCAAATCACCCTTGGCGGCTGGGAGGGGAAGTTTTTCCCAGTTTGGAAAACTTTGGAACCGATCTGACAAGGGTTAGGGCCAAGGCCTCGCCACTGCACAACAGCCACACCGTCAGCAGCAACACCAGCCAAGACAGGCGGCGGCGAATCAAAATACGCAGGGTGCGAGGCATGGGACAGGCACAAAATAAGGACAGGGTTTGCTGCATTCTACCCTGCCCGTTTCGGGGTCTAGGGTTCGACTACACGTAGCAGGGTAGTACATTGCTTCGCAGATGACCCCTACACGGTTCCCAACTCCCGATTCCCCCTGTACAAATCCACCAAGCACGGCGACGAGTCTTGGTAGACTGGTAAAGCTGTAAAATCACGGCCTAGCGAGGCGATCCGTCCCTGGGCGCAGCACGGCGATCCACGGTTTATTTTTTCTTTTCCTATGGCGACATTTTTGCTGGAAGTGGGCACCGAAGAATTGCCCGCCAGTTT
>JALQST010000095.1 GCA_023264315.1 Nodosilinea sp. BSH.14 | reverse complement strand
TTGGCGGCCTTCAAAAGGCTAGAACCCTTGAGATCACGTTGCCACTCCCAGAAAAATCTGTATTTTTCGAGGTGCCCAGCTGATCCCTAGCCTATCAACTTTTATAAGCTATGATGGCTGGACGGGGTTTTGAATCTTAAGGCTCAGATCCCTAGTGCGCTGAGGCGAAGATCTTTCGAAGCCACTCAGCTCTGGCACATTTCTTCTGACGCTTAGCCTGCTAGTCCGAGACTTTTAACTCTGTGGGCCTTTTTATGAAGTACGTAGCTAAATTTATGTCGCGGTTTCGGCAGCAACATCGTCGCTCCAAGCCAGCCAAGCCGAAGATCACGACTCTAGCCGCTGGAGATGAGGCCCATGGTGATATTTATGCCAGCGGGGATCTCCGTGTTGACGGTATTATCTGTGGACAGGTAGATGTTTACAGTCGACTGGAAATCGGTGAGTCTGGTCTGATTGAAGGCCCCGAAGCTAAGGCCGGTGACATGGTGGTAAGAGGCACGGTGAAGGTAGACCAAATTATGATTGTCAATTCCCTTATCGTCACAAGTACGGCCTATCTTGAAGGTCAAGTCATCGCTGGAAGTATTTACATGGAAGCGGGCTGTACGGTTCGTGGATCCATGAGAACGATTACGTCAACGATGAATAATCCGTATCCTCCGGTGGTCGGCGGCCTTTTATCACCCCCTGAGATGGAGTCATGGCCATAGTAGGCGTGATGGGGCCAACGGCATCCTGGAAAGATGGGGGTGCGCCTTCGGTCTGGATTCAATGGAACACTTTGGGTGGGGCTGGGGTGTTATGCTGCACAACAGTGCATCGGTTCTAGCGGGGATCAGCCGCTAGGGGCAACGGGGAAAGTTCGGTGAAAGTCCGACGCTGTCCCGCAACTGTGAGGCTTTTTTGCGGATATGTCGGACGACATGGGGCCACGCTGAAGGCTCAACTCATCCGATCCTGTCCAAAAGATGCTAAGTCAGAATACTCGCCGATGGGCGCACCGTAATGACATCTGCGAGGTACAGATTAATCATGATCAAGCTGCAAAACGCGAATATCAACCTTAAAGGGATGGTCGCCCTGGGGAGTAGCGGCTGGCTGTCCCTGCTATTGACGGCCCCTGCCCTGGCCCACCATCCCACGGGCAACCAAACCCCCAGCACCTTCATCGAGGGCCTCCTCTCCGGTCTGGGACACCCCGTTATTGGGTTGGATCACCTGGCCTTTGTGGTTGCCGTTGGCCTCCTCGCCGCCACCCGCGCCAAGGGCGTTATCTTGCCGATGGTCTTTGTGATCGCGGCTCTGTTCGGCACCGGGATTCATCTTGCGGAGGTGTCTCTCCCCTGGGCCGAGTTCTGGATTTCCGCCTCTGTCCTTGCCGTTGGCCTGGTGATTGTCATTGGGAGCCAGTTTCCTATCCTAGCGCTGGCTACGCTGGCAGGTTTCGCCGGAATCCTCCACGGCTACGCCTACGGAGAATCTATCATTGGGGCCACTCCCGCACCGTTGACGGCCTATTTGCTGGGCTTCACCGCCATTCAAGTCGTGATTGCCCTAGGGGCGTTCTGGATCGGTCGGCGTGGGCTAGCGTTCAAAACTGCTTCTGAATATCAAGCTGCTTCCCATCTCCGCAAAGCAGGTTGGGCCATTGGCGGCATTGGCCTTGCGCTGACCTACGCCCAAGTGCTGGGTTAATCTGAGGTCTTTTTAAGACTAGTGACCCGATGCCTTGGCAGCCCTTACCCCCAGCCCCCTCTCCCGTGGGGAGAGGGGGCGTTAGAGTTTCAAAGTCCCTCTCCCAATTTGGGAGAGGGATTTAGGGTGAGGGCCAAACTCAGGACAGGCCGTCAATCGAGTGTGCGATCTCCTGATCCTAAAACTCGTCGTTGCTGTAGCCGCCGCCCATTGGGGCTTCATTGTCGCGCTTAGAGCCCAGTAAATCCATTCGATCTACTTTAATCATCGGCTTGGATCGATTGCCCCCCGTGGTTCGATCTTGCCAGTGATCAAACTTTAGGGATCCGCTGACCCCGATTAAGCTTCCCTTTCGGACGTAGTTGGCCGCCACCTCAGCCGTTTTGCCCCACAGTTCTAGATTGAACCAATCCGGTTGATCGTCTCGGCTGGATCGACGCCGAACGGCCAAGGTTAGGCTACACTTCACACTACCCGATTCAAAATATTTGACGTCTGGATCGCCCCCAACCCGGCCCACCAGCGTTACGACGTTTACGCTCATTGCACTTCACCAACAGCGGCAACCCGCATTGTAGGCGAAAGTTCTGGTGCTGTCAGGTCTTAGGCAGGCGTCTCAGGGATTTTTGGGTAAACTGGCTGAGATGGGGCTCCGAAAAAATCGGGGCTGATGACTAGACGGGGTGATAGGAAACGTAATAAAATTCACAGTTGAGCTGATTGGGTTCGTTGTTTTATCTAGCTTGGGGACAGGTTGCCTGTGGCTATCTTCGACAGATTTTCTCGCGATATGGGTATTGACCTGGGTACGGCCAATACCCTAGTTTACGTGTCTGGCAAAGGGATTGTTCTCCAAGAGCCCTCTGTGGTAGCCATTGATCACTTGGCCAAGAAGCCACTCGCGGTTGGTGAAGAAGCTAGACGAATGTTAGGCCGCACTCCGGGGAATGTCACGGCCCTGCGTCCCCTACGCGATGGGGTCATTGCCGACTTCGATACCGCTGAACTCATGCTCAAGCACTTTATCCATCAGGTTCATGAGGGCCGGACGCTGATGTCCCCCCGCATTGTGATCGGCATTCCCAGCGGGGTAACGGGCGTCGAGCGGCGGGCCGTGATGGACGCGGCCCAGCA
Organism: Nodosilinea sp. BSH.14; assembly: GCA_023264315.1. Taxonomy (GTDB): domain Bacteria; phylum Cyanobacteriota; class Cyanobacteriia; order Phormidesmidales; family Phormidesmidaceae; genus Nodosilinea. Next base: position 6,771 of record JALQST010000095.1, on the reverse strand, counting down.
GGCAGGGGCTCGTGCAGTGTATCTGATTGATGAACCTGTGGCCGCGGCGATTGGAGCGGGTCTACCCGTGGCTGAACCCACTGGAAACATGATTGTCGACATTGGCGGCGGCACCACGGAAGTCGCTGTCCTGAGCTTGCAGGGCACAGTGGTCAGCGAATCAGTACGGGTAGCTGGGGACGAGCTCAGTGAGTCTATCACCATCTACATGAAGAAGGTACATAACCTAGTGATCGGGGAGCGCACCGCCGAAGACATCAAGATCGCCATCGGTTCCGCCTACCCCAGCCAAGATGATAACGAGATCGTCATGGATGTGCGGGGTCTGCACCTGCTGTCGGGATTGCCCCGGTTGGTCACCATCAAGAGCTCGGAAATTCGCGAAAGTATGGCTGAACCCCTATCGGTGATTATCGAAGCCGTGAAGCGTACCCTAGAGCGCACCCCCCCTGAACTGGCGGCGGATATTATTGATCGCGGTATTATGCTGGCCGGAGGCGGTGCCTTGCTGAAAGGGATCGACACCCTGATTAGCCACGAAACGGGCATTGTGGTGCATGTGGCGGCGGAGCCCCTCACTTGCGTGGTGTTGGGTACCGGACGCGTATTGGAAAACTTCAAGCAAATGGGACGGGTCTTCAGCGGGCGCACTAGCCTGTAAGTGTTCTCACGGTCCTCCTCATCCAGGATTCTATGTTTGTCCTACGCCAATGGTGGAATCGCTATGCCCTCAAAACGGGGGTTGTGGTTGTGGCTGTGGCTTCGGCCTGGTTCATGCGGATCACCGAGGGTGCGGCCCTCTACGAAGCCTATCACTGGATTACCCGGCCCATACAGCCCGATCTGAACCGGGAGCAGGTGTTGGAAAATAGCTATATTCTCGAACTGCAGCAGCGCATTGTGGAGCTGGAAAACCAAAATCGTTCCTTGCGGGAGTTTGAGGACTACGTGGATACCCTGAATGAACCAGGTATTCGCGCTAGGGTGATTGGCCATGCTGCTGATCACTGGTGGCAACATTTAATCTTGAATCGGGGGAGCCGCCAGGGGGTGAAGGTTGGCCACATTGTCACTGCGCCGGGGGGCGTAGTGGGGCGGGTGGTGGCCGTGTCTTCCAATACCTCCAAGGTTCTCCTGATCACGGATGCTACTAGCCGAGTAGGGGCTAAAGTCAGCCGCAGCCGAGTGCTGGGGGTAGTGCGGGGTCAGTCGAACGACCGCCTAGTGATGGAGTTTTTCGAGAAAGATCCCGACGTTAAGGTGGGGGATGTGATTGTTACCTCCTCCTACAGCCGTCTGTTTCCCAGAGAGCTACCCATTGGCCGGGTCGAGTTCATCGACATAACCAAAAGCCCTGCCCCCGAAGCCATGATTCAGCTTTCCGCACCCAGCTCTATCATAGAATGGGCGGTGATTTCCCCTTTTGACCCGATGGAATCGGTGGATGATCCCAAGGTATCGAACCCGGAGGATAACCACAAGGAGAACCCATGACTCCCTTAATCAGCCCTGGGAAGCCCCCTTTCTATCAGCAATCCTGGTTTTTGAATACGCTGGTGACGGCGGGTTCTGTGCTGCTGTGCCTGCTGCTGCTGCCGGGACGAATTCCAGGCATCGAACTGCTCGGCGTTGCGCCCCACTGGCTGTTAATTTGGGTGGTCGCCTGGAGTGTGAAGCGCACCGTCTGGGAGGGGGCCATCGCTGGCCTGGTGCTGGGTTTGCTGCAAGACGCCATGACCGCTCCCCAGCCGACCCACACCCTGAGTTTGATTGTGGCCGGGGTGTTGACGGCTCGGCTGCAAAAACACCGCTATCTGCAGGAAGACATTGTTTCCATTGCGCTGATCGTGTTTGCAATGGCGGTAATTGCCGAAACGGTGCTGGCCCTACAAATTAGCTTCGACCAACTGCTGTCCGACGGATCGCTCTATCCGTCCTTACCCCAAGTTTGGCTCTACCACCAGCGGGTGGCCCTCAGTTCTGCCATCCTCAGTAGCCTGTGGGCACCCGCCCTGTACTATCCCCTCAACCGTTGGTGGGATCATCGCCGCGCCAGTGGCTACGCCCAGGATTCCTAGCGGGTCAGCGGGCAATCTGTCGTTACCGCCGACCCAGGAGAACCTGCTGCTGGAGGCACTGGGCTGCCGTCCAGAGATCGGGCATGAGGTGGGTGGGGCGAAAGCTTTGCAGATAGCTCTGGCTACGAATGCCGCAGGTCACGGCAACGGTGTCTAGGCCTAGGGCCTGCCCCGCCATAATGTCCGCTTCGGTGTCGCCAATCATCCAGGGGTGCGAGAGGTCATAGCCCTGGCGTGTTTGGGCCGCCACGGCGGCCTGGAGGCGTTCAATTTTGTGGTGGGTTTGGTTTCGGTAGGCAGCCTGATCGGTGGGCATCCCGTAGAGGTCGCTGATGGTGTGTTCGAGGCCGTGACGGGCCAGAAACGCCATCACCTGGTCTGGCGGACGCAGGGTGACGATTACGACCCGAACGCCGCTCTGGTGAAGCATTGACAAACCTGCATAGGCCCTGGCCTGAAGCTGATCATGCACCAGCAGACTGGGATGATTAACAAGGGCACTCACCCGATCCAGAAACGTGTCAATGTGATCGCCCTCTAGACCAGACCAATGGGCAATTTGGCGGTCGGGCACCCGGTTTTGCTTAAACGTCCAAAACTGGGCCTTAGACAGATGGCGAATGGACAGATCGCCCCCCGTTGCCTGCATTGGCGCTAGTCCGCATCGATAGGTTTGGTAGTAGCGCTCGGACACATCAACAATGGGGCCGTCAAAATCACAAAAAAGGGTGGACTGAGTCATTTTGGCTATGCCCCCGGTGTGGAGTAGATCGGGGATGGATATCGCATCCATGATCCCCGTTTCTTTAACAATCTCTTCACAAAGCTAAAAGTTTATTTACTCTAGCAGCCCCCTCTGAAAATGACCACTCGGTTTATGCCGATGTCAAAAAGGCGGTCGGGTGCTGGGCAACCCGTACCGTGATCGCTATTCCGGGTATCCTGACCGACCTCACAGGGTGCGCGTTTCGAGGGGCAAAAAGACCGTGAGCACCTCACCGGCTTGGGGTCGCTGGCGGACGATCAGCTTGCCGCCGAGGGACTGGAAAAGGTTTTTGGTGGCCTGGAGATTGAGGCTGAGCCCGCCGGTTTCGGGCTGGAAAATCAGCAGTTGCCCCAGGGCCTTGAAGGGCGAGGAAAACAGCGCATCGGCGTTGGGGCCTGCGGCGTTGGGGGCGGTGCCGTCGGCCTCGGGGGGCTGCGATTGAAACTGGAGTTTGAGCTGGTGTCCGGCTAGGGTGACGGCCAATGTAATGCGGCTGTAGGGCGGCAGGCTGTGGGTAAAGCGGTCAATCAGGCCGCTCAGCACCTGATTCAGCATGGTGGGGTCGCTGTGAACGAGGGGCAGTTGGGACGGCAGAGTGACGGTGAGGGTGTGGTTGCGACGGCTGGCCTGCTGTTGCCACAGGGGAATTGCCTCCTGGAAGAGATGATCCAGGGGGAAGGCGGACAGGGGAGATTTGGGCTGCTGGGCTTCGGTTTCCAGTTCCACCGCCCGGAAAATCAGGTTAAAGCGGTCAATCTGCTGGGTGCATTCCCGGTCGATGGATCGCAGGCGCTTGACCACCTCGTCGGTCACATCCTTCCGCTTTAGGAGGGAACGGGTGAGGGTGCGGATGGTGGTGAGGGGGGTGCGGATTTCGTGGGCCATGGCCTTCAGCAATTCTGTGTCGCTGCCGGTCCCCGAGGGAGAGGAAACATCGGCGTCAGCATGGCTACCAAAAGCCACCTCGGTGTTGGCCCCCTGGCTCAGTCTGGGCTCAGGGGCTGGCCCCAACCGCGTGACGGATAGCGGGTGAGTTCCGTCGGCCAGGGCGTCGAGGGCCGCCACACTGACGGCGGGTGGGCGCTGGTGGCGCAACCGTTGCAGCAAGAGGTGGCTGTACTGGGTCACGAGGCGATAATCCGGGGGAGAGGGGGGAAACTGGGCCACAAGACTGTCTAGGGTGGGGATCAGGGCCGGACGCACCTGGGCCACCCGCCGCCGCAACTGCTGCCAGGTCTGATGGGCCAAGGCTGGGTCGAAGGAAAAGCGGAAACTGGGCTGGCCGTCGGCCCCTTCCCCCAAACCCAAGACCAGGCTGAATTCGGCGGTCAGCAGGAGACAAAACCGCTCCTGGGCCAAGGGATCCTCCGGGGCGAGGGGCACCATGGGCAGATCCCCAGCGATGCCCTCTACCGGGCCACGTTGGCGACCGGGCAGTTGGGGACGAGCTACCGCCAAAATGCGCTCCAAGGGTTCAGGCACCAGCAGCCAGTGGTGCAGAATTTGTCCCCCCAGGCCATCCGGCAGCACGGGAAACGGCCCAGAAATCACCATGCCGAGGGCAGAAGGCTCAACCGGACGAGCCAGGTATTCCGGTCGGGTAGCCAAAAGTTGGGCCAGGGCCGCAACCCCCCCCAACCATTCCTGTTCGGCCCGCCGCCGTGCCTGGGCTTGGGCTTCGAGGGATGGCCCCGCTGCCCCCATCATTCCACCCCGAGCCCCATCAAACCCCGGCATTGCGGGATCCATCCATTGATTAAACAATTGACTGAGGGAAAGGGGTGGGTGTGCCAAGGGAGGTACCTAGGGCGCAATGGGGGGATGTATGGGCTATGCCCGATGTCGAGGGCGAGATGGTGATATCCAGGATGGTCGATATCCAGGATGTCTATTGCGAGCGTACGGCTTTCTGGGCCGCTTTGACTATGGGTAGAACCGAACGTTGACGCCATGAATCGCTGGGCGACATCCCCGAACGGTCGCCCCCCGGCTGGCAGCGTTGACTCAGGCCCACCCTGCCTGAGCCTGATCCGTAGGAAAAGCAGGTTAGATGCGGCAAAAAACCTCTCTGAATGCAACAAATCCTTAGAAAAATGGGCAAGATTGCCACCGGTGAGGAAGGGAGACCCTACAATAAACACGGTTTTGGGGTTTTCTATCGCGGGCGGGCCCCGTGGGGCCTTGCGAATCCAGGGGGCTGATGGATCATCGCCCCGGTTTCCTTCACGCTGGGATTCGATCACGGGGCGCAGCGGTAAATACCTGCTATCGGGTGGGCTCAAAACCCTAGCCGTTGCCGTCTAGGGAGACCATAAAACCATGTACGACATCACGTTCTAAAGGGTGATACATGAACCGATTTGCAATGATAGGCGCTGCGGCTTGTACGGCAGCAACCCTGGGCCTGTTGGGCACCATGGGACAAGGGATGGCAACCACCCAAACCGCCCTGCCGTCCGTCGAAAACTCGGTGGGCCAGTTGTTGGCACAAACCTTTGGCAACGTTCCGGTGAATGAGGCTAACTTTCTGGTGGTGTCGGCCCCTGGCAGCGCGGCCCAGCCCTACCGCCTGATGATTGTGGAGCAGCTTTCCAACAACCGCGCCTGCTGGCAAATTCCCAATGCCAACGTCCGCCCCACGGAAATTAACGCCCTATGGAACACCTTCGACTTCACGGGCGTGTGCCGTCTCCAACGGGACAGCAACGGCTATGCCGTGCGGGCGGGGGGCCAGGACGTGAATGGTGCCCGCTTTGAAATTAACAACCGCAACGGCGATCTGCTGCTGCAATTCGCCCCCAGCACCACCTCCCGCGAACGGATCACCATTGGCCGCACGGGGGGCATTAGCTCCACCGGGTTCACGAAAATTCACTTGGATCCGGGTTGGTCGCTCACCAAGCGCACCTTCGAGGGCCAAATCGTCAGTTCCCACCTGGTGTACTTCACCAACAACCTAACCCTGGCCCAACTGCTGGAGGGTAGCGAAACCGGCGGTGGCGGTACCACGCCTCCGGTGGTGACGCCCCCGCCCACCGCCCTGCCCTTCACTGACATTCGCAACAACCTCTATGTGAATGAAATTGTGCGGGCGGCGGAACTGGGGACCATCTCCGGCTTCCCCGATGGTCGGTTCCAGCCCACCAGCCCCCTCACCCGGGAGCAGGCCGTTTCGGTGATGATGGAAACCGCCGAGCGGATTTTGCCCAGCAGTCTGGTGGCCACCCTGCCCACAGCGGTCTTTAGTGCACCATTCCCCGATGTGCAGGCGAACCGATGGAGTGCGGTGAAAATTGCCCAGGCCCGACAGTTGGGAATCGTGGCTGGGGATGCGGGTACCGGACGGTTCCGCCCCACGGATAACGTCTCCCGCGCCGAACTGATGGCCATGGCCCACAAGCTGGCCCTGATTCGGGTGGATGTGGACGCAGGGGATGTCGAAAACGCTCCTCCGGTGCCCGAATTGGATGCAACCACCGGTGCCCTGCGGCCCAACATTACCAACCCCTCCGTCTTCTCCGATATCAGCGGCCACTGGGGCGAGCGGGTGATTCGCGAAATGGCTGGATTCTGCGGCATCGCCACCCCCCTCAACGAGACGGGCACCAACTTTGCGCCTAACACCAACGCCCTGCGGGATTACACCGCTGCCGTGTCGGTGCGGGCGATGGATTGTCCCGCCGCACGGCGGTCTCTTTAGGCTAACGGCGGCGGTGGCTTGCTCTCCGGCGCGTGTGTCCCCAAGGTAAATGGGCGTCACACAAGGACAATCACCCACAGGGGGCGAAAGCCCCCTTTTTTGCGGACGTTCTGGTGGCCCTAGTGCAGTATCAAGACTAAGCATTAGGGCTCAGCAATTCTCATTTTGGCAAATTGGCCGTTCACCCTGAGCCTGTCGAAGGGTGAAAAGGCAGTGAAAAGGCTTCG
>JALQST010000094.1 GCA_023264315.1 Nodosilinea sp. BSH.14 | reverse complement strand
CAGGTAGGCAATCAGACGATCGCACTCCTCCATAATCTCGTGTTTATTGAATGTACCTGCAACTATTTGATCCTTAAGCTGTTAGTCATCTAAAATACATTGGCTAGATTGCTTCAAAAGCCTTGCAGTAATGGCTTCAGAGAATGCTAGCATGCAATTTAGATGCACATCAGCTTAACCGAGGATTCTCCCTTCCCTGCACCATAGGCCATCCCCAACGATAGCCGTCAATTCTACGGAAAGATATAACGTTTTCCGATGGTAGACCGAAGGCTTACCCTGCCCAACTTTTAGCCCCCAGCGGAGCCTGAAAACTAGACAATCACAGCGCAACAAAAAACACACAATTAGCAACAGTTCGTTGCATCGACAAAAAATTTACAAATCTATAGAAAATGCTTTAACCCATCTTATCCCCGCAGGGAATCATGCCCCCTTACCCAGGGGACTATCGCCCCTGTAGCCCATGCTTTTGGGGTCAAACCCAGTTTGGTGGTGGGTTTGAGGGCGGCCCAATGAATGGAGACTAGGCGGGAATAGGCTGCACTAAAAGATTTAAGGATCAAAATTTTGTTATTGTTCTATTTTATTTTTATATCAAACGCAAAGTTGATTTAAGTCTATCCTGATACTTTCTGGTCAATTCTGAAGATTTCTATGCTCCTTTTACAGCCTAATGGGCTGTTAAACACGTATTTACGCCCCTAGCTGTTCTCTGCAACGCTTCTCAAGGCCCGTGTGCTGGGCGCATAATCCAAACAGCCGAAACACCCTGGGCTGCGTCAGACCCCATTGACTCAGACCAAGTTTGAAAACAGATCCCCTGGGGGTGCCTTGCCGTGGCGGGTCGCCTAGCCCCAAACCGCAAGGTGCCCCTGAGTGGACTGTGAACCCAAGGTTTTGTGGCCCTCACCCCCAGTCCCTCTCCCAGAGGGCGAGGGGAGCTAGAGGTTGTCTCTTTTTTAGAGGCTGTCTCTTTCAAAGTCCCTCTCCCTTGGGGAGAGGGATTTAGGGTGAGGGCCTCCCACTTCTCATTTGCCCTTCCTACATCGCGTCATCCCTATGGACAACCAGACACTCAAGCTCGCTGTTTATGGAAAAGGGGGCATTGGCAAGTCCACCACCAGTTGTAACATTTCGGTAGCCCTGGCTAAGCGGGGGCGCAAGGTGTTGCAAATTGGCTGCGACCCCAAGCACGACAGCACCTTTACCCTCACCGGGTTTCTGATTCCCACCATCATCGACACGCTGCAAGAAAAGTCCTTCCACTACGAAGATGTGTGGGCCGAGGACGTGATCTACAAGGGCTATGGCGGCGTGCATTGCGTCGAAGCGGGTGGCCCTCCGGCGGGGGCGGGCTGCGGCGGCTATGTGGTGGGCGAAACCGTGAAGCTGCTGAAGGAACTGAACGCCTTTGACGAGTTTGACGTGATTTTGTTTGACGTGTTGGGCGATGTGGTCTGCGGTGGGTTCGCTGCCCCCTTGAACTACTCCGACTACTGCATGATCGTCACCGATAACGGTTTTGACGCCCTGTTTGCCGCCAATCGCATCGCCGCTTCCGTCCGTGAAAAGGCCCGCACCCATCCCCTGCGGCTGGCGGGGCTAATCGGCAACCGCACCTCCAAGCGGGATTTGATCGACAAGTACGTGGAGCACGTCCCCATGCCCGTGCTGGAGATTCTGCCGCTGATTGAGGACATCCGCATTTCCCGTGTAAAGGGCAAAACGGTGTTTGAAATGGCGGAAACTGATCCCTCCCTGGAACCCGTCTGCCAGTATTACCTCAACATCGCCGACCAGATCTTGGCCCGTCCCGAAGGCGTGGTACCCACCGAAACCCCCGACCGCGACCTATTCAGCCTGCTGTCAGACTTCTACCTCAACCCGCCCGCCGATGCCCCCAAACAGGAGGTGGAGGAGTTGGATCTGATGATGGTTTAAGGTTTTGACCTCGCCCGACCTTCCTGGCCCTCACCTCACCCTAAATCCCTCTCCCACGGGGAGAGGGACTTTGAAAAGAAACCTCACCCTAAATCCCTCTCCCAGGAGGGAGAGGGACTTTGAAAGCCCTTTACACGATCCCTTTCGTCATGATGGACACCGTTGTAAAATCTTCCGGCCCCCTCTCCTCCATGGGAGAGGGGCTGGGGGTGAGGGCCTCCCCTCCGCTGCAAAGATCTCACCGGATAAAGTTCTGATTCGGGAGGGCTGCATTATCATCGGTACGCAGCCATTCCAATTAGCAAATGAGGCAGGATTATGGCCTTTTTTGAGAACTTTACCCAGGTCATCCGCCAGAAGTGGTTGGACTATGTGCAAGCCAATCGCGGCTGGTTGACCATCCAAATGCAGCAAACCTCTGTCCGTACGCCCGATGGGGGTCGCCGACCGTCCTCTTTCCTGATTTTGGGGGTGGTCAATGCCCTAGAGCCAAAGCTCTCGAACCTGATGGTGCCCTTCTATCAGCTCAACTCTGACGAAGACGCCCTAGTGCAGGTGTTGGGTCTTAATTTCGACCCAGAGATGATTTTGGACAACGGCGAAGAGCCGACCACCATCGACGCCAACGAGGATCATCCCCTTTTGTCCGATGGCTCTGATTTATAGCGAGTCTCCCTGATCAATCCCCGATCAATCACTGGTATATCACTGACTCCGAGCGCGGTTTTCTGGTTTAATCCATCTCGAAACTGAGATTGGCGAACCCCATCCCCGAGGATCTGTGAACAGTAAACAACTGCGGCGCTCGCTAAAAATCAAGTGGCTTTCCTACTATCGCGACAACCGCGAGTGGATCGACAAATTGGGCATTTGGGTGACGCTCGACGGCCAACGGCGTCCCTCGTCGAGCTTCATTCTGGGCGTGCTCTCCACCCTAGAACCCGACCTCAACAATCTGCTGCCCCTGGTCGTCAGCCTGAGCAGCAGCCCCGACCGCATTATTGCCGCCCTGGGCCTAAACACCAACCCGGTGAAGGAGCTAGAGGCGTTGGCGAAGGCACAGCACATCTTGCCGAGCAGCGCCCGACCCGAGGTTTCTTTGGTGCCAGCGGAGGAGGTTTCCGAACCGGAGGCCATCCCCCCGACACCGATTACCCTAGACATGACTCCCCCACCGCCCCCCACCCACGATGACGAGGTTTGCACCGGATCCGGTGGGCGGGAGAACGACAGACCCAGGTAGGCCCGTCCCCCGATCCCCTACCCCAATCCTTGCCATGACCCTCGCCCAAGCCCAGCCCAACGCCTCCGCCCTAGAATTTGACTGCGACACCGGAAACTACCACACCTTCTGCCCCATTAGTTGCGTGGCGTGGCTGTACCAAAAAATTGAAGACAGCTTCTTTTTGGTGATCGGCACCAAGACCTGCGGCTACTTTCTCCAAAACGCCATGGGGGTGATGATCTTCGCTGAACCCCGCTACGCCATGGCCGAGCTAGAAGAAGCGGATATCTCCGCCCAGCTCAACGACTACGAAGAACTGAAGCGCCTCTGTGAGGGCATCAAGCGCGACCGCAACCCCTCCGTCATCGTCTGGATTGGCACCTGCACCACCGAGATCATCAAAATGGATCTCGAAGGGCTGGCCCCCCGCCTAGAGGCGGAAATCGGCATTCCCATCGTGGTCGCCCGCGCCAACGGGTTGGACTACGCCTTCACCCAAGGGGAAGACACCGTCCTCGCCGCCATGGCCCAACGCTGCCCCACCAGCGAGGAAGTTACCCCCGCCGAAAAAGAAGAGCGCAGCAGCATCCAAAAACTGCTCAGCTTTGGCCGCAAAAAAGACGCCCCCAAAAAAGACGAGTCCTCCAAAGATAGCGCCACCGACACCGCCTACCACGACCACCCGCCCCTCGTCCTCTTCGGCTCCGTGCCCGACCCCATCGTCACCCAAATGACCCTGGAACTGAAGCGGCAGGGCATCAGGGTCTCCGGTTGGCTCCCCGCCAAACGCTACACCGAACTCCCCGTCATCGACGAAGGCTACTACGTCGCAGGCATCAACCCCTTCCTGTCGCGCACCGCCACCACCCTGATGCGCCGCCGCAAGTGCAAACTGATCGGTGCCCCCTTCCCCATCGGCCCCGACGGCACCCGCGCCTGGGTCGAAAAAATCTGCTCCGTCTTCAACATCGAACCCCAAGGTCTCGATGAACGGGAAGCCAAAATTTGGGCATCCCTCGAAGATTACCTGCAAATTATTCGCGGCAAATCCGTCTATTTCATGGGCGATAACCTACTAGAAATCTCCCTGGCCCGCTTCCTCACCCGCTGCGGCATGACGGTGCAAGAAATCGGCATCCCCTACATGGATAAACGCTACCAAGCCGCCGAACTTGCCCTACTCGAAAAAACCTGCAATGAGATGGGCCAACCCCTACCCAAAATTACCGAAAAACCCGACAACTACAACCAAATCCAGCGCATCCAAGAACTGCGCCCCGACTTGGTGATCACCGGAATGGCCCACGCCAACCCCCTAGAAGCTCGCGGCATTAGCACCAAGTGGTCGGTGGAGTTCACCTTCGCCCAAATCCACGGCTTCACCAACGCCCGCGACATCCTAGAACTGGTGACCCGCCCCCTCCGACGCAACGACAGCCTGAAGGATCTGGGCTGGGAGAAGCTGGTGAAGGAAGAAGCGAAGGTCTAAGCTAGCCGCTAAACCAGAAGCCGGGTTTCTTCGAGAAATCCGGCTTCTTTGTTATGTAAGGAGATGAAAGCCTAGATTTGTAAATAGGCTTGTTACGATAGCAGGTAGCCGTGATTGCCTCTTCTACCATGATCGATGCCCAAAGCCTGGTACCGACTGAGTATCCCCACATTGTCCTTAGTCAAGACAACATCCCTTTGATTGCGGGGACGACGATGAAGGTGGTCGAGCTGGTGATAGCTCAACAAACCTATGGTTGGACTCCAGAAGAAATTCAAATCAACCATCGCCACTTGAATATGGGGCAAATTTATGCAGCCCTGGCCTACTATTGGGATCACCGTGAAGCCCTGGATGCCGATATTCAGCGACGAGAAGCCTATGTGACCCAGCTAGAGCAGCAGGCTGAAGAGTCACCCTTTGTTGCTCGTCTTAAGGCCCAGGGATTGCTGTCATGAGTTTGGTTGTCTACATGGATGAAAACGTTCATGGGGCGATCACTAACGGGCTACGTCAGCGGCAAGTCGATGTCTTGACCGTCCAAGAAGATCACCGCAGCGGAATTGCTGATCCTGAAGTTTTAGATCGAGCGACTGAGTTGCAGCGGGTGCTGTTTTCCCAAGATGATGACCTGCTGGCTGAGGCAAAACATCGGCAAATGTTAGCTGTTCCTTTCCCTGGCGTTGTGTTTGCCCGACAATCAAAAGTCTCGAGCGGAGGGCATAGCGTCGAGTCATCATCGGGGCGGTGGAGATCGACAATAGTCCCCCACTTTACTTCAATGGATCACACGCCCTAGGGCATGGAGCCATGCGTTGCCAAAGCCAACCCCACTGGCACTGGTGGCGGTATCTGACCCCAGCAGGCTATCGGTGGTCAACCGCACCGCGCCCTGAATCAGCAGTCGATGGTTGGGATTAAGGGTTTGCCACCGCTGCACCTGTCCTTGCCAACTCCAAAACTTGACATCTGACCCCGCCGGAGCCACCGACGCATGTCCCCAGTCGAAACTTCGACTGAACTCCCCAGGCTCTGCTGTCATCGCGGCGCACATAGTCTTGACCAAAGCTGATCACACTGGTGACGGTGGGAGGGGTGATGAACCCCAACAGCAGGGTCGAACCCTGGCGATAGCGGAATCCCGCCGACAGGGCTAGATCCTCCTCGGTCGTCCGAATTAAGGGCTGGCGCACCAGAATTTCGTGGCTATCGGAGGAACCGCTGAGGCCCAGGTTAAACTCTGGCAGGCTGGTATCGGTGATGCGGTAGTTGTTGGGGGCAAGACGCAGCAGCAGGGTACTATTTTGCGGCGTGATAGGAATTTGGTAGGCAAGGTCATAGGCATAGGCCCCGCCCGTGGTGCTGCGGTAGGCCGAGGCTTGCAGCCGATCCCCCAGCCCCGCCAGGTTTTGGTAGCGCAAAATCGCCATAGGATTGGCCAGACCCATCAAAGGGATGTGGACAGACATGACACTGGGATGACGGGAGAACAGCCCATGCCCCTAAGCCCGATGACCTAGCGGTTCGTCCCAAGGCCGGAGGTGCATTCCCTGATGTGCTCAAAAAATTAACACAATCCCATCTGAACTTCATGATTTCTTCAATGCAGGGGTGGCCGACATAGGCATGGTGCTGTTGGCCCCTGCGTTGTCCGGGATGTTGCTCCTAGGATTACCTCGCGTGGAGTTCGGGGGTGGGGCTGGGCCTGAACCCCATCGACTTCCTGCCCCCTGGGCCTGATCTGGCGCGGTGGCCTGGTGATTTAGGGATTTGATCTGGGGTGCCTTTCTTAGTAGGATTCAATGATGCGAGTTCATCGACCAACCCTGCAATCCTGAGATACCGTGCGAAAAATTATTCTTGCTGGCAACTGGAAAATGTATAAAACCCAGGCAGAAACCCTGGATTTTCTCAAGCAATTTCTAGGGCAACTCAACGACACCCCTGAGGATCGGAGCATTGTGCTGTGTGCGCCCTTCACCGCCCTCAGCGCCCTGTCCAAAAGCCTGCATGGAGCCAGAATTAAGGTGGGTGCCCAAAATATCCACTGGGCCGATGACGGAGCCTACACCGGGGAAATTTCCGGGGATATGCTTCGGGAACTGGGTGTGCGCTACGTGATTGTGGGCCACAGCGAACGCCGCCAATACTTTGGCGAGACCGACGAAACCGTTAACCTGCGCCTCAAGCAGGCCCAAGCCTGTGGCCTCATCCCCATCCTCTGCGTAGGCGAAACCAAGCAGCAGCGCGACGCCGGTGAGACCGAAGCGGTGATTGCCGCCCAGATTGAGAAGGATTTGGTGGACGTTGACCAAAGCAATCTGGTCATTGCCTACGAACCCATTTGGGCCATCGGCACGGGCGACACCTGCGAAGCCGAGGAAGCCAACCGCGTCATCGGCGCAATTCGCAAGCTGCTGACCAACCCCAACGTCACGATTCAGTATGGGGGATCCGTCAAGCCCAGCAACGTGGATGAGCTGATGGCCCAACCCGAAATCGACGGTGCCCTGGTCGGCGGAGCCAGCCTCGAACCCGATAGCTTTGCCCGCATCGTCAACTTCCAACCCCTCGCCTAGGTTGTCCTAGGTGTCCACGCTCCCGATGAACCTTGCCAGCGTTCATCAGCGACGCTGGTGCAACTCCGCCCACAGGGGATGCGTTACCCCTTGGGTCTGGATATCCTGGTGCAAACGTCCAAGGCGTTGCCGTTCCGGGCGGGTGAGGCCAAACACCAGGTGACGGCTTTCCGCCATGAGGAGGGCCACCGTTAGCCCCACGCACAGGCCCAAACCGAGGGCCGCAAGGCGATTGTAGGCCACGGCATAGCGCACTGCTGTCCAGGTAAAGTACTGCTGTAGCAAGGCCCACTCTCCCCGCAGGCCCCAGGCACTCAAGCTGCCCACGGTGAGCCAAAGGATGGCGCAAATTCGCCACCAGCGACGCAGCAGGATCACCCGCAGTTGTTCAATTTGACGCTGATACTGGGGATCCACGGTCACAATTCCGCCGTCACAATTCTGCCGTCACAATAGAGGCCCAGAAAGACAGGCAACGATAGCCAAGATAGCAGAATTGGCCCCGTTAAATCTGTTCAGCGGCAGCGGGGGCATCGGGGTCGGTGGTGGCGTCGTCCGGTGTCTCTTCACCGCTGCCGTAGATTTGGCCGCTGCGTTCGCGCCAGAGGGTGAGCAGGGTACTGGCTACAAAGATACTGGAATAGACCCCGGCCAAAAAGCCCACAATCATGGCTAGGGCAAAGAATTTTAGGGTTTGACCGCCAAACAACACAATGGCAATCAGCGGCAGGGTGGTGGTGAGGCTGGTGTTGATGGAGCGGGCGAGGGTTTGGTTGACGGAATCATCTACCACATCGCTGATGTGCCGTTCCGGGTGGAGCTTCAGGTTTTCGCGAATGCGGTCGTAGATCACCACCGTGTCGTTCACGGAGAAACCCACGACGGTGAGCAGGGCCACGATGAAGAGGCTGTCGATTTCCACCGCCAGTATGAGGCCCAGCACCGCAAACACGCCCATGGTAATCAGGACATCGTGGGCCAGGGCAACGATGGCGAATACGGCGTAGTCCAGCTTAAACCGCAGGCTGAGGTAGGCGACGATGCCCGCAAAGGACACCAGCAGCGCCAGCAGCCCGGAGGCCAAAAGCTGCTGCCCAATCACAGGCCCCACGGTATCAATTTGGGTGGAGTTGATGTCGAAGGGGCCGATGGTCTCTTCCAGGTTGCCTTGCAGGGTGGATCGCTCGTCCACATCCAGGTTGCGGGTGCGGATGGAGAGGGTTTGGCGATCTTGGCCCAACAGTTGCAGGCTGCTGGATTCTAGCCCCTGATCTGCCAATACCTGACGCACTTCGTCTAGGGAAATCTCCTCGGTGCAGCTATCGCTGAGGGTGCAGGCGTGGGTGAGCTGGATCCGGGTGCCGCCCACGAAGTCCAAACCGGGCCGCAGGGGTGCCCCGAACTGCTGCCAGGAAATCGCCATGGCGACAATGCCCAGGCCGATCACTAGGGCCGAGAGGCTCCACCAGAGGTTACGTTTTTGGTTGATATGTAGGTTCATGGGGTGGCGCTCCGGGGGGTGGTCAGGCGGCTAATGCCGGGGTAAAACCATTCGGGTTTGCGGAATTGGGGCATTCCTAGGGCCACAAACAGCAGGGTACGGGTGCAGGTGAGGGCCGTGAACATACTCACCAACACCCCCAGCCCCAGGGTGAGGGCAAAGCCCTTGACCAGCCCCGCCCCAAAGAAAAACAGTGCGGCACAGGAAATCACCGTGGTGACGTTGCTGTCGAGGATGCTGGAAAAGGCCCGATAAAAGCCCGATTCCACCGAGCGGTAGAGGGTTTTGCCAGAGCGCAGTTCCTCACGGGTGCGCTCAAAGATCAGCACGTTGGCATCCACCGCCATACCGATGCTGAGGATGAACCCGGCAATCCCCGGCAGCGTCAGGGTCACGCCCAGCATGACGAAGGCGGCCCAAGTCAGCAGGGCATAGACCACAAGGGCAATGTCCGCCAAAATTCCCGGCAGGCGATAGTACACCGCCATGTACACCAGCACCAGGGCTAGACCGACGAGGGCAGCGTAGAGACTGCGCTGGATGCTGTCTCGGCCTAGGGTGGGGCCAACGGTGCGGTTTTCCACGACTTCTACAGGCAGGGGCAGGGCACCGCCGCGCAGTTGAATTTCCAAATCGCGGGCCGACACCGCATCAAAGTTGCCGGAAATCACCGCATTGCCGCCCGTAATCCCCAGTTCGGCATACTGCACATCGACCCGTGGGGCGCTGAGCAGGCGATTATCCAGGAAAATCCCCAATCCTCGGCCTGTCCCCGCCACGGATTTTGTCAGTTCGGAAAAATCGTTCGCCCCTTCGGCATTGAACTCAATCACCACCTCCCACTGGGTGCCATTACCGGGACGGGCCAAGGCATCCGTGAGTTTGTCGCCCTTCAGTTCGCTGGGCTCAAACAGATCCAGGATGGCGGCTTCGCTGGCGGC
>JALQST010000093.1 GCA_023264315.1 Nodosilinea sp. BSH.14 | reverse complement strand
GGGCACCTCGATTAATACAGATTTTCCTGGGAGTGGCAACGTAACTTCAAGGGCTCCAGTCTCTTGAAATCTGCCAAATGGCAATTAATCGAGGTGTCCAGTAGACTTCATGGCCTGAATTCGACTAGAACAGGGCCGTGAGGTAATCATTCAGGTGCCAGTTGTCTGACCCTCATTCACTTATAAAGCAGCTCTGTGAGGAAAATGTGAAGGTCTTCTTAAGGGGCAGGAGGCTCATCCCGAATTAACCAGCGCAGCCCAGTTATCCGCTGTTGGGCGTCAACAATGGGCGCAATGGAAACTAGGACGAGTGCCAGCTTAGCCTGACGGGTTTGAAGGCGAATTTTCCAGGGACGGGGCCAGCTTAGGTGGCTTAGGTGGGATTGAAAGTCTTGACGATCTGCCACCGACACAAAATTAGCGAGGGATTGGTGGATGAGGTCTTGGGGGGCTATCTCTAGCAAGGTGGATATGGCTTGATTGACGTCCTTAATGATGCCTTGGGGATCGCTGACGAGGTAGCCCTCTGGAGCCCATTGAAATAGGTCTTGATAGTAATCACGCTCGGTGGTTAGGGCGGCCTGGGTTGGCCGTAAAACAGCGAGATGCTGGCGTAAATCGTCTTGGGATTTCTGTAAGGCCGTTAGGGCTGTACACAACTGCTGGTTCTGCTCGGTTAGCTCAGCGACCTGAGATGAAATGGCTAGTGGCGAGGCTGGGGGTGGCGGTGCGATGGGACTGGCTTGCGGCGACGCATACATCGGATTGAGCCGATATCCCACCCGATGCACCGTTTCAATCAGCGTTTTGGGGGCGGTGGCCAAGGTAAGTTTGTGTCGCAGTTCTTTGATGTGGTATCGCACGACCTCTTCACCGGGTGCTTCCATGGCGTCCCAAGCGTGGTCGAGCATGGCTTGGGCGCTAAAGATCCGGTGAGGGTTACGCAACAAGAGTTCCAGGATGCTGTATTCCTTCGGGGTTAGCAATAGGTGCTGGCTGCCATAGCAAACCTGGCGATTACTCGGATTTAACGATAGGTCGCCCCAGGTGAGGATCGGTTGTGCATCGCCATTGCGGCGGCGTAAGAGTGCCTGCAAGCGGGCAATCAGTGCCTCGGCATCAAAGGGTTTCACCACATAGTCATCAGCGCCAGCATTCAGCGCCTCGGCCTGATAATACCCCTCCCGTCCCTGCCCCGTGAGCAGCAGAATCGGCATATGCTGGCGCTCAGCTCGCAGCCGTTGGCACAGGCTCACCCCGTCCATTCCGGGCAATCCTCGGTCTAGCACTAGGAGGTCATAGGCATAGGCCGCGACCATGTCTAGACCGGCCTCAGCACTGCTGGCAAGATCTACGGAGTAGCGGTATTGGCCTAACAAATGATGAAGCGCCTCCGCCACGACGGGATCATCTTCAATGACTAACACTCTCACAACGCTTCCCCGCAGCGAAACAGTCGGCTATGTAACCCGAGGTGATCCACAGGTTCAAACACGTTGGCAGGACAGTCTTCTAGGGAATCCTTTGTCCTACGCTTAGTCAATCATAAAAACCATTATGGGTAGGCATCCTGCCCGCCATAGCGATAGCCAGGATGGCGGTTCTACATTGGGTTTGTGATCTATTAAGATTTCTAACGTGGGCCTCTGTTATGGGTGATTGTTCTGTGAACGTTGCGCGATGGCAGAGGTTCTTGCTTCAGTTTGGCGAAGTCTTATCTACGGCTAAAGCGTTATGGGTCGTCGTTTTTTCTCGATTTTCCTCGGTTTTTGTTTAATTGGCTGGAGTTGGGTGCTGGCTCCGGCCCCGGCTGTGGCCATGGGGGGCACCCAGCCGCCCATCGGCAGCCCCGCCCCAGAATTTACCCTGCCCACCAACAGCGGCGATGGCGATGTGTCCCTGGCGGACTTCCGCAACCAGTGGGTGGTGCTGTACTTCTACCCTCGCGATTTCACCTCCGGCTGCACCATCGAAGCCCAGCGCTTCCAGCGGGATTTGGCCGACTACCAAGCCCGCCATGTGCAAATTCTGGGGGTCAGTGCCGACAGTGTGGACTCCCACGCTGAATTTTGTGACGCTGAGGGCATCGAGTTTCCCCTCCTGTCTGACCCCAACGGCCAGGTCAGCAAAGCCTACGGGTCTTGGCTGGGGGCGGCTTCCCTGCGCCACACCTACATCATTGACCCCGACGGTATCCTCCGCGCCCAGTTCCTCGGGGTGCGCCCGGTGATCCACAGCAAAGAAGTGCTGGCCACCTTGGACGATCTGCAAGCCAGTACCTAGCCATGGGGGCTAAGCGCCACCCCCATCTTGGCCTGCCATCCCAAGCCATCCAGATCCCATGCATCTGGATGGCTTGCTGGTTTTGGCCCACCCCCCAACCGCAGGGGTGGGGTCTCCCCGCCCAATTCCCGCCCTTATCCCGACGATGACACGCCTTGGAAGAAGCCAATTTTGCCCGGTTTTTTTGGCCTTGGGAGAGCCCTTTTGCAGGCAAAAGTTTTCAATTCTAATCTCGGTCTCCTAAAAGTCAAGAATTTTCTGTTAAATGGGCCACTTTTGGTCTGGCTCTGGTGAAGCGTCGATATAGTCCTCTCCATTCAGCCCGCCGTGCAAGGGCTGTGACTCCGTATCAATTGAGAGGACTCTCTATGTCACTGTCATCGTGCTCCCAATGCAAAAACTACTCCGATGAAGTCTGTCTGCTGGGGCAGAGCTATATCGATGTGTTTAGCTCGATTCAGACCATCGCGGACGAACAAGACCGCCAGCGTCTAGGACAATTTCTGGCGAGCTGCGGCTACTGGGAAGAATCCGACCTGTCCAAGCTGTTTAGCCACGACGTGACGCTCAGCTACCACGCTTGGAACCGTTTGGCCTATATGAAGATCCAAAGCGGAGATCAGGAACTCTTCCAAAATCTGATCAACACTGCCCGGAATGTGGTGCTGCAACAACGTCAGGCGGCTGACCCCGTGGCGGGTGCGGCGGTGAGCAATCTGCTGAATGCCCCAACTAGCCCCAGCCCCGAAGCAGCCGTGCCGCCGGTAGCCCCGGAGCCGGTGGCGGTGGAGGAAGATCCGATCATGCCCACGGATTTTCAGCCCTCCGTTGAGCCCGTGGCACCCGCTCCCCTGGAGGTCGAGGCATCCTTGCCGCCCCAGGTTGATGCCCCCGCCCCCGTGGCCGAAGCCATGCCACCGGCCAGCGTGTTGCCCCTGTCTGCGCCCGTGAAGATGCCAGCCCCGCCCGTCCATCCCGAAATGGAAGGACAGCCCAGCATTCCTACGGCAGCAGATCCCATTGAAGTGGCGATGCAAGAACTCTGGGCCATGGCCACCTCCACCCGGAATGGGGCGCACCACGGGCAACCCCTGGGGGAAATTCTGGCTTCGGGTCGCGGCACCGGACGCATTGACCCCGCTGCCGACTAGCTCAGGCACTCCACGCCGGTACCCCGACTGAGGGTACCCTTTCCACGAATTCACTCCCCCTGGTTGGCGAGGAACCCGTCTGGATCCTCGCTTTTTATTGCGCCAGTTTTATTGTGCCAGAATGATTGCGCTCTGCGGGGCTGGTGGGGGGCAGGTAATCTGCGAACGGCAATCTGTGAACAGCAACCTCAGTGGACCGCACCTAGGGTACTCCCTTAGCTGGGCAGGACGACACGCACGATGGTTTGGCGACCAGGGATGCTTTCGATGATAATTTCCCCTTGATGCAGTTCCACCAGGCGTTTGGCGATGGCGAGGCCGAGGCCGGTGCCCTGGCTGCTGTCGGCGTTGGTGTCAAACTGGAGGTAGGCTCCGACGTTGGCGATTTGGTCGGGGGTCATGCCTTGGCCATAGTCGATGACGGAGAAGCTGGTTTGGCCATCGGCGTAGATACCAAAGATTTTGATCGGGGTGCCTGCGGTCGAGAACTTGAGGGCATTGTCGATGAGTTCCTCGCAGACCTTGCGCATTTGGCCTTCGGACATGGGCACTGGGAAGGGTTCGAGGGACAGGTCTAGATCGTCGTCACGCAGGTAGTCGGTGGCGAGGGCTTCGGCAATTTCGAGGAGAATCACGTCGGCCCGGTCGGTGTATTGCGGTTTCAGGTGGCGGCTGGCCTGGGGATCAAGGTGCAGGCGCTCGAGCTTGGCGTAGAGCAGCATATTTTGGGTGAGGCGGGCGGTGCGCTGGGCGCTGCGGTGGATGGCCTTGGCCAGGGTCTCCACCTCCTCGGGGGCCAGGGTGGCGGCTTTTTCGGCCAGGGTGGCGGAAAGATTCAGCACCTCCCGCATGGGGCCGCCCAGTTCCCGGGGCAGGGCGGTGCTGATGCTGGTGCGCAGGGCATCGAGCTGCTGCTGGGTCTTTTGCTCAAGGGCCTGCTGGGCACCCAGGCGGGTTTCGATCATGCGCAGCAGATCGTCGTGGGTGAAGGGTTTGGTCAGGTAGTCGTCGGCCCCCAAGTCCATACCGCTTCGGAAGTCTTGGCGGTCGGCCTTGGCGGAGAGGAAGACAAAGGGCAGGGTGGCCAGGGCCGGATCCTGGCGCACCTGTTCGAGGACACCGTAGCCATCCAGAACGGGCATCATGATGTCGCAGATCACCAGGTCGGGTTGAAATTCGCGGATTTGGCGCAGCCCATCTTCGCCATTGACGGCACTTTCAACAATGTAGTCCTCGGCATCGAGGATATCGACCAGGCTATCGCGCACCCCAGCTTCGTCTTCAATCACCAAAATTTTAGCCATGATCGTTACTCCAAGAAATCGAGGGGAAGGGTGACGGTGAAGGTGGTGCCCACGCCCACCGCACTGGTGAAGGAAATCCGGCCTTGGTGGGCCTCTGCTGCCCGTTTGGCAATCACCATGCCCAACCCGGTGCCAGAAATATTACCGACATTATTGGCTCGGTGAAAAGCCTCAAACATTTGACCGTGGTCGGCGGCGGGGATGCCAATGCCCTGATCCTGCACCTCAAACACGGCCTCGGTGGCGGTGTAGGTGAGGGCGACGGTGATGGGCTGGCGATCTGGGGAATATTTAATCGCATTGGACAGCAGGTTAATCAAAATGTGGCGCAGCAGTTTTTCGTCGGCCATGGCCTGGAAGCGATCACCCTGGCACACCAGATCGATGGGGCTGATGGGGTCGGTGTGGGAAAACTGAAGTTCCTCGATCACCTCCTGACAGAACTGTTGCAGATCCATCGGAGCCGGGTTGCAGGTGAGCTTACCCGCTTCAGTTTTGCCCACCGTGAGGACATCGTTCAACAGGCCAATCACATGATGCACAGAGGACTGAATGCGGTGGAGGATGGTCTGCTGTTTTTCGGGGCTGAACTTATGGCAATAGCGATCCAGGGTTTCAGCGGAGGCCAGAATCGTGGTCAGGGGCGTCCGAAATTCGTGGGAGGCCATGGCAATAAACCGGGTTTTGAGGTCGCTCAGTTCCTTCTCCCGAGTGAGGGCTGTGCGAATATTCACCTCAATTTGCTTGCGTTCGGTGATGTCGCGGGTGATGCCCCGATAGCCCTGGAAACGTCCCTCCGCGTCAAAAATGGGCGATCCGCTAATTTCGAGCACCACGGGCTGCCCCTCGGCATGGAGGGCACTGGCCTCAACTTGGGTGAAAGGCTGGCGCTGCTGAATCAGGTGGCTGAAGATGGTGCTGAAGCGCACAGCTTCGTCCTCGGCCATGAAGTCACTGAAGCGGTGGCCGAGAATGTCCGTGGGCGGGTAGCCCAGCATCTCCGTGGCCCTGGGGTTGACGTAGGTAAAGCAAAACTGGTCGTCCAGTTCCCACACCCAGTCGTTGGTTTGCTCCACCAGGCTACGGAATTTGGTTTCGCTGATCTGGAGGGCGGCCTTGGCCTGCTCCCGTTCGACTTCCCCACGTTTGCGATCGCTCACATCGAGCCCCACAAACACCGCTGCGGCCCCTTGATCATACTTTTGGGCTACCAGCAGCCAGTGGTTTACCGTCCCATGGCTGGCAAATTCCGTTTCTTCGCTGGCGGTGTCGGCGTCCCCTTGCAAAAAGCGTTCCGCAAACTGGCTAAAGGGAGATAACTGCCCCATAAATCCCACGGGCTGGCCCACAAAGTCCTCGGGCGTGAGGTTCGCCAGGACCGCTAGGTGGTGGTTGCACCCGAGGTAGTGCCCATCCGCACTCACCCAAGACACCATGGCGGGTACCGCGTTCAGCATGGCCTGAAGTTGCTGATTAGTCTGGGCTAGGGCCACCTCGGCCTCCCGGCGATGATCCACTTCCTGTTGGAGTTCGGCAGTGCGTTCGGCCACCTTGTGTTCCAGGGCACCGTTCAGCCGTTTCAGGTGTTGCTCAAGGCCCTTGCGAGTCTCAATATCGGCTTGGAGCTGGTTGTAATATTCCGACTGGCGAATGGCAATGGCGACCGACCGGGCCAATTGCTCAATCAGGCGCATCTCCCAATCGTGCCAGCGGCGGGGTTGCCCGCATTGGTTAATCACCAGCAGCCCCCACAACTGATCATCGCAGACAATGGGCACCACTAAATTGGCGCGAATCGTCAGCCGCTCCAACAGCTCAATGTGGCAAGGGCTCAGCCCCGCCTGCTGAATGTCCTCCACCGCCTGGATGCGGCCATAGCGGTAGGACTCGGCCCAGTGTTTGGCAAAGCAGTCATCCTCAATGCGCTGGCCCAGCAGCGACGGCCACGGCGGCACTACCGATTCCACCACAATCTCGCCCGGATTCTCCCCATCAAACCGGTAGATCACCGCCCGATCCGCCTGGAGCAGTTGCCGCACCTCGGCCACCGTGGTGGACAGAATATCCTGCACATCCAGGAATTCGTGGATGCGCTGGGTGAGGCTGGTAAGGAGACGATCAGTCTTCAGTTGTTCTTCAAGCTGACGAGTTCGGTTTTGTACCAGCCGCTCCAGCTCGGCGCTGCGGGTCTTCCAGAGTTCCGCCTGGTCCCATTCCGACTGGCGAAAGGTGCGCCACAGATCGCTAAAGGAGGTTTGAAACTCGCGATGGTCAAAGCTATATAGCAGATCGAGCGGGGTGATCACCCCGAGGGGCTGGCGTTGGGGCGTCACCACCACCAGGCAGGGCAGGCGTCGCTGGCTCATTTCCTGGTAGGCCAGCCAAAGGGAATCGCTGGGCTGAAGGCAAAACTGCGCCTCCCGCATCACCGCCTGCACCGGCAACCGATCCAGATCCAACTGGCGCGACTGAAACCGCAGCACATCCTGACGCAATACCAGCCCCCCCAGGGTCATCTGGCCATCAGGGGCGTCATCCACCACCACCACGCAGCTCATTTGGTGGGTCGCCAGTTGCTTGGCCACGCTCAGGGTAGAGTCTGTGGCGCGGGCGGTGGCCAGGTAGGGGGAAATGCGCGATTGCACCGCCTGTAATTTCAAAAGGTGAGGGGGGATGATGGCCAATTGCAGGGATCCGGTGGAAATCATCCGCAGGGGGCGGCCCTGATCATCCACCACGGGCAGATGATGGATCTGCCGCTGCCGCATGAGATCCAACGCATCCAAAGGCCCCATGTTTTGATCCCAGGTGATCTGGGTTAGTTGTTGGGTCATGTGTTGGGCAACGGGATCCTCCACATTCACCCCGTTCGCCAGAAACCGGATGGCATCGCGGTCGGATACCAGACCCACCACCCGATCATTCTCCACCAAGACTACGGCATCATCGCCCTCTGCCCCTGGGTTGCCCAGTTGGGCCAACACGGCCTTCACCGTGGCTGTGGCTGGCATCACCACAGGAGTCGTTCCCAAGGAGTGCAGTAAATCAGGCTGGGGCGGAGACGAGTCAGGCCTGGAGGATGGATCAGACATGGTGATCACCAGCGGTAAACACGGAGGAAAGCCAGACCTGGGGATGCCGTTCCAACGCACACCACGGTGGTGGACATCGCTCCCACGACCAGACCTCTCTCCTCAGTTCTACCCTAAATGCAAGTACTCGGCCTAGCAGCCCCCGGTGTCGGCACAAAAGTTTGAGGGAACCCTAGGGACAGGCTGAGGGCAGGGTTGAGGACAGGCTGAATAATCTTCCTTCAGTTCACCGGCGAGGACATCTCGACAGGGTGGCCCCACCGCCGATGCCAAGCCTGGGCCTGGGCCTGGATGGCATTCAGTTCCTCAGTGGTCATTTTATCGAGATTTTTGAGGATAAAGCTCATCCGCCCCTGGGCTTGCAGGGTGGCGCGGTGGCGATGGAGAAAATCCCAATAAAAGAAGTTAAAGGGACAGGCCGTTTCCCCGGTGCGTTCCTTGGGGTTGTAGCGGCAGCCTTTGCAATAGTCGCCCATGCGGTTGACGTAGTTGGCCGAAGCGGCGTAGGGCTTGGAGGCCAGCCGTCCGCCATCGGCAAACAGGCCCATCCCCAGCACATTGGTTTGCATCACCCAATCGTAGGCATCGATAAAGGCGGCGTGGAACCAGCTTTCCACCGCCTGGGGGTTGAGTCCAGCAATCAGGGCAAAGTTGCTGAGGATCATCAGCCGCTGGATGTGGTGGGCGTATCCGGTGCGCTGGGTTTGGTCAATCACCTGGTGCAGGCAGTTCATGGGGGTGTCGCCCGTCCAAAAGAAATCGGGCAGGGGGCGATGGTGGCCGAACCCGTTGCTCTGGGCATAGTCGGCCCCAAAGTGGTGATACAGGCCGCGCATATATTCCCGCCAGCCCAGCACTTGCCGAATGAAGCCCTCCACGCTGTTCAGCGGAAAGTCCCCGTTACGGTAGGCGTCCTCCACCCGCTGAATCACCTCCATCGGCTGCAACAGCCCCAGGTTGAGGTAGGGCGACAGCAGGGCGTGCCACATCGTATCTTCCCCCGTCACCATGGCGTCTTGGTAGGGGCCAAAGGTGGCTAGGCGCTCGGTAATAAAGACATCCAACACCTGAAGCGCCTGATCACGGGTGACACCCCAGCGAAAGGGGGTGGCTTGGCCAAAGGTGGGGATATCTAGGGTTTCGACCTTTTCGATCACCGCCTGCGTGATAGCGTCTGGCTCAAACCACTGGGGATCGGGCGGGTTCAGCTTGCCCTTTGGCGGTTGGCGGTTGTCCTTATCAAAGTTCCACTGGCCCCCTTCGGGCTGATCCCCGGCCATCAGCACCCCAAACCGTCGCCGCCCTTCTCGATAAAAGCTTTCCAGGAGTAATCCCTTGCGGGCACTGGCCCAGGTTTGGAAATCCGCCGCACTCCACAGAAAATGGTTGTTGTCGAGGATCGCCACCTCACAGGGCAAGGCTAACCCTTGCAGCCACGCCAAAAAGGGATGATCTACCGGATCCATTACCCGCAGTTCGTGGATCTGGTGCTGCCGAATCCAATCCTGGAGGGCCGCTTCCGTATCGTCAGTCATGGCGTAGGTCACAGACCAACCCTCGGTTTTGAGGGTGTCGGCAAAGTGCCGCATCGCCGACCACACGAGGATCAGCTTTTGCGGGTGATAGGGCCGATCCTGGGCAAACTGGGTGGATTCCACCAGCAGCACCGGCGCATCCCGATTCGCCATGCTGGCCAAGGCCGCTTGCCCTGCCCAGAGCTGATTTCCTAGCACCCAAATCCCAATGGTCATCGGCTTTCTCCATCGCAATGCCCAGCCATGACGCCGACATATAGCGGGTTTCAGTGGAATGCGTACAGCCAAGGGGCTGAAGCCCCTTGTTCCCAGGGCCGGCCTTGTT
>JALQST010000092.1 GCA_023264315.1 Nodosilinea sp. BSH.14 | reverse complement strand
GTACGAGCTACGACATCGAGATGATGCGCCAGGTGGGTACCTGCTCGGGTATCGAGAACTATTCCCGACACATCGATGGTCGCCCGCCCGGTTCCGCGCCGAACTGTCTGCTGGACTACTTCCCAGAAGACTTCCTGCTGGTGATCGACGAATCCCACGTCACCATTCCCCAAATTCGCGGCATGTACAATGGCGACCGCAGCCGCAAAAGGGTGCTGATCGACCACGGCTTTCGCCTGCCCAGTGCCGCCGACAACCGCCCCCTCAAGGCCGAGGAATTTTGGGACAAGGTGAACCAGTGCGTCTTCGTTTCCGCCACGCCGGGGGACTGGGAAATGGAGATTGCCGAGGGCAAGGTGGTGGAGCAAATCATTCGCCCCACCGGAGTGCTCGACCCGGAATTGTTTGTGCGCCCCACCGAAGGCCAAATCGACGACCTGCTGGGGGAAGTGCGCGACCGTGCCCAGCGGCAGGAGCGCGTCCTCGTTACCACCCTAACCAAGCGCATGGCCGAAGATCTGACCGAATACCTGGAAGAAAACGGCGTCCGGGTGCGCTATCTGCATTCCGAAATCCACTCCATCGAGCGGATCGAAATCATCCAAGACCTGCGCGACGGCAACTACGACGTGCTGGTGGGGGTGAACCTGCTGCGGGAGGGGCTAGACTTGCCCGAAGTCTCCCTCGTGGCGATTTTGGATGCCGACAAAGAGGGCTTTTTGCGGGCCGAGCGCTCCCTGATTCAAACCATCGGACGGGCGGCGCGTCACGTCCGAGGACAGGCCATCCTCTATGCCGACAATTTGACCGACAGCATGGCCAAGGCCATTGACGAAACCGAACGCCGCCGCGCCATCCAGATCGCCTACAACCAGGCCAACGGCATCACTCCCAAACCCATCGAACGGCGCAAGGGCAATTCCATCCTCTCCTTCCTCGATATTTCCCGCAGACTCAATGCCCAAGAGCTTGAGGAAGCCTACGAACACAAGGAAGAGCTACCCCTGGAGGACATCCCCGAACTGATCGGCCAGCTCGAAAAACAAATGAAGGAAGCCGCCAAAAACCTCGAATTTGAAGAGGCGGCCAAGTATCGTGACCGGATCAAAACCCTGCGGGATCAGCTTTTGGGTAAACGGGCCTAGGGGTGTGCCCATCCTTCCCCTGCCGCCAGATTCCCCACGCCCACCGATCTTTCACCGAAGACGCCTCCGGTGGGGGATATCCTACCCTGGCCCGTACCTGCCCCGGCCATCTTGTCCAAGACCGGCACCATCGGCCCAAGGAGGGGAAGGCATCGGGTAAAATATTATCCATGCTGGGGCTGTAGCTCAGCAGGATAGAGCGACCGCCTCCTAAGCGGTAGGTCGTGGGTTCAAATCCCGCCAGCCCCGTAGATCCAATCCCCCAGTAACTGCGCCCAACCCCTCTGGGGGGTTGGGCGTTGCGGCCTCCAAGGCTACTGGGCTATTGTAAATGCAATTTAAATGCACATCAGCTTAACCCTGGTGGAAAACAGCCTCCATTGGGTGCTTGATGTCACTTTCAATGAAGATGCCAGTCGGATTCGCCAAGGCGATGCCGCCCAGAACCTCGGGCTGATTCGTCGCCTCAGTGCCAGTTTACTGAAGCGCGAACCGTCGAAGCTCAGTCTGAAGATGAAGCGCTATACCGCCGCCATGGACAATTAACCCGAAGATCCGACAATGCTAAGGCCGTGGGCCTGATTCAACTCGCTATAAACCGCTATTTCTTAGCCCTCTGCCCATCACTACGAGCACTCGGTTAAGATGCGATTACCCTGCCTGATCAGCAGTCTTTGGGAGAATCCCTTGGGGGGCATTGTGAGCTACAATCGAAAACCCAAGTTCATCTGACCCGGTTCACCTGGGCTTAACCCAAAACCCTAGATCTCCTTGCCTCCCACGGCCTAGGCGAGCTAAAACCTGAAGGATTCCTTGAGTTTTCCACAGGTTAGCGTTTTGTGTGGCTAACTTGATACGTCCTGCAAGTCCTGCTGTGGCCGGGGGTACAGTAGACTAAGGATCCCACCTGGGGCAAAAAAATAGGCTTATCCACAGTTCGGCTTGGGGCTGTGGATAAGTCTGTCTTTTTATAAATGTCTTGGCCGTCGTCTTTGACATTGCTTAAGGTTTGATTAAGTCGCCACGGCACTTTTTAGATCGGGCTGCCTGACACAAGGCTGCCCGACACAACCCTGAAGGGCTTTGATATCTTCTATGGCGTTGGGTGGCGCGATCACAAAATCCAACAAACCCGATGAGATGACAACCGGGCTACCAACCTGAGGCCAACTTCCCCCTATGATGGGGCGAAGACGGGTTTAAAGGCTGAGGCCGGAATGCGAACCAGCTCCTTTCGGCGCATTGTTATCGGGATTCTTTTCTTCGCGGTGACGATCCTCTTCGCGGTGGCCGGCTACATGATGGCGGGCTGGGGGTTTCTCGATGCCGTCTATATGGTGGTCATCACCATCTTTGGGGTGGGCTATGGCGAAGTGCGGCCCCTCTCCTCCCCGATCCTCAAGCTGTTTACCATTTTTGTGATTGTGGCAGGGGCGCTGTCCGTGGCCTACACCGTCTCCGGCTTTGTGCAACTCATCACCGAAGGGGAAATCCGTCGTGCCCTCAACCTCAAACGTATGACCAAGGAAATTGAAAGCCTGGAAAACCATGTCATTCTCTGCGGGTTTGGCCGCATTGGCCAACTGGTGGCCCGCAAGCTCAAGGCGGATCATCAAGCCTTCATCGTGGTCGATAACGACCCGATCCGGATTGCCATGGCGCGGGAACAGGGCTACCTGGTCTATCAGGGCAATGCCACCGACGAAACTATCCTCGAAGCGGTGGGCATCCAGCGGGCCAAGTCCCTCGCGACGGTGTTGCCCAACGACGCCGCCAATGTGTTTATTACCCTCACCGCCCGGGAGATGAACCCCGACCTGATGATTTTGGCGCGGGGGGAAATGCCCTCCACCGAGAAAAAGCTGCGCCTCGCCGGGGCCAACCATGTGGTGCTACCCGCCAGCATCAGCGCCCTGCGGATGGCTCACCTGATTAGCCATCCCTCCGCCGTAGACTTTCTGGCGCAAACCAATGGCCACCAGGGGCTGAATGAATTTCTGGCGGAACTGGACATCCAACTGAACGAAATCGTCATTGAAGCCAACGCTTCTCTGGTCGGTGGCACCGTCGGCGACATTGAGGTGAAGGGGCAGGGCACCTTCATCATTGTGGCCCTGCGTCGCGCTGACGGTGAGGTGATGATCCATCCCCACCGCAACACCTATCTTGCCCAGGGCGACTCGGTGATTTTGATGGGCCACCAGGGCGATATGCCGAATTTTGTTCAACAGAACGTCCTCAAACGAGAAATGCGCTACCGGGGTGCTCGACTGCGGTGAAGCGGGGGGATAAAGTGAAGGGTGGTCCGCTGCCAGCCGTGGCGATGGGGGCCAACGGCAGAGACACCCGCCCTCGGTAGGGGTGTTGACCTGCCGCAGTTGATCGGCTGAATATGTTGCAAACACCCTTGAGATGGCATGGCGGATTCTGATCCTATGGCGACGGGCCTTTCCTTGAAACGTTTGGCCCTAATGGTGCTGACGGCCCTGGTATCGCTGGTACTGGTGCAGTCGCTATGGAATAGTCTGACGGAACCCCAGGTGGCCAGTCAGCTTCAGCTTTACCAAACGGATTTGCTGCTCGAAAGTAGCGCCTGGGATGGATCGGGCTTGCCCCCCGACCAGTGGCCTCTCCTGCGCCAGGGGTTGCTGGGGGAAGACCCCATCGGCACCGCCCAAAAACAGTACAAGTCCGTGCGGGATGAAGCAATCGTCCTAGTTCAGGCGGCATCCCCCTTGCCCGCCAACCTCGGAGAGGCCGCCAACGACGGCAAACCCCTGCCCCGCCGCCAGCAGACCGCCCTCACCCAGCAGCAAACCCTGATTGCAGAGCTGGATGTGCGCCTGGGACTGATGGACGCCGCCCAGGATAACCTTCCTGCCGCCCTAGATCGCTGGGGCCAAGTTCAAACCAGTGAAACCGCCCCCCCACCCCTGGTGCGCACCGCCAAAACCCTCACCCGCCTGTGGCAGGAGGAAACCGCCCTGCCCGAAGACGAAGCTTGGCTACGGCAGTCCCTCAAGGGGTGGTTTGAAACCCGCGCCCTGGAACAGCTCTATCGGCTCGAGCAGCGGGAGGGCGATCGCCAACAACTGCTCGACCAAGAGCAAATCGCCGCTCAAGACCAACTGGTGAAACTGGCCATCGTTGGCACCCTGCCCGTCCTGGGGGTGATCCTAGGGGTTGGGATCATGCTGGGGCTGGGTCTTCAGTGGTACCTCAAAGGCGAACATTCCCTGCTGCGTCGCCCCGCCAGCCCAGAATGGGTCATTCCCTGGGATGGTGAAACCATCTGGCAAGTGCTGATCGTGGGCTTCTTTTTTGTGGGTCAAATTCTGCTACCCCTGATCCTCGGCGGTTTGGGCCTTAGTGGAGTCGCCCTCAGCAGTCGCGGACGGGCGATCTTCTCCCTCACCTACTACCTGCTGATGGCAGCGGGGGGGCTGGGGGTGCTATGGCTGTCGGTGCGGCCCCATCGACCTTTGCCCACTGGTCTGTTTCGGGTCAAGCTCTCCCTGTCAGGGGTCTTGTGGGGGGTCGGCGGCTACCTGGTGGCCCTACCGTTGATGCTACTCGTGGCCTTGGTCAATCAAACCCTTTGGCAAGGCCAAGGAGGGAGCAATCCCCTCCTGCAAACGGTGCTAGAAGAACAGGATCCGGTCGCCCTCGTGGTTTTCTTCGCCACCGCCGCCATCGCCGCCCCGTTGTTTGAAGAAACCCTCTTTCGTGGCTTTTTGCTGCCCTCGTTGACCAAATACATGGCCGTGGGCTGGGCTGTGGGAATCAGTGGCTTCATCTTTGCCGCTGCTCACCTCAGCCTTTCAGAGGTGCTGCCCCTCACCCTGCTGGGCTGCATTTTGGGCGGAGTCTACAGCCGTTCCCGAAATCTATTTTCGCCGATGCTGCTGCATAGTCTGTGGAACAGCGCAACCATGCTGGGGCTGTTTATCCTCGGCGGCTAAAGCCCTTGATTGAGAGGGCTAAGTCGGTATCGGGCGAGATCGGCGAACATGGCGGAAGATCGGCATAGATGATGGGGATAGATCCCTGGAAATAGACGCATTCCCTAGGCCGTCCTTTGCTATAATAAAAACTAAATAGTGGCGACATAGCCAAGTGGTAAGGCAGAGGTCTGCAAAACCTCCATCCCCCGGTTCGAATCCGGGTGTCGCCTTTAAGAGGCAACGCTCTCAAAAAATGTACAGTGACACGCTATTTGTCATCGGGGACAGATTGGCGTCGTCGAGGCCACATTAGTGTCGCTGGGACAAAATCTTGTCGTCAAATGACTGGTGACAGATTGTTTGTCGCCAGCTTGTGCGAGGGATGGAGGTTTTGCACTTTCAACTCACTGATTTATGCTCCACTCTGAGGTCTTCAACACTAACCAAACCCCTCATTGTGTTCGGTATTGCCGCCATGCATAGATAATTCCCATCACCTCCCCTGTGCAGGGTGGTTGATTGTGACAACCTGTCCACGGGGTTGTCTGGCCAACAGGGGTTAAAGCTACTTTCAACCTCCCCTGCGCAGGGTGGTTGATTTTGACCACTTAATTATTGCAGTCCGTAGACTGATTAGGACAGAATAGGGATGTTGTTTTCGCCTGAAGGAGACCTATCAGGCCGCGGGCAATCCCGTGATGAGCATGGACACAAAAAATGACCTCGGTATCGAGATTCGTATCGCTCACTACCCCCCCTACACCTCCACGTACAACCCCATTGAGCATCGCCTGTTTCCCCAGGTCTCACGGGCTTGTCAAGGCATGATCTTCGACATCAAAGCCTTTCAATAAGGGCTTTGGAAAAAGCCACCATGCAATTTAGATGCGCGTCAGCTTATGCATTAGAACGTTTTATATTTAATTGTGCCTAGCTACTCAGTCAAGATTAAGGGGATGGTAATACGGTCTAGTTGTCTTCCCAGGGTTCTACGACAGTTTGGATGGTGATTTCAGCATTGAGGCTGGCCGCAACGGCGCAGTAGCACGTGTGGGAGAGTTCGGCAGCGCGGGTCAGGGCCGCTTCGGTGACTTTGGGGCCAGATCCGTAGTGGGTGACGGTGATATGGGTGAATCGGCGGGGGTGGGTTTCGGCCTGGGTGCCTGTGACCTCAATGCGGTAGCGGGTGAGGGGTTGGCGCTTTTTGATCATAATGTCGATGACATCGTAGGCGGTGCAGGATCCGAGGGCCGCCAGCAATAGGTCGGTGGGTTTGGGGCCAATGGCGGGCTGGTCGCCATCGACGGGGATGCGATCGCCGGTTTCGTTTTGCCCAATAAACCGATGGCCGCAAATTTGGTGAAGCACAATGGTTTTCGTTGCCATAGTCCTCTGTTAAACAAGGGGGTATTTCCCTAGTGTGCCAGCCTTCCCGTAGCCAAGATATCCAGGAAACTACTGGTAAGATTGGGGCGTCTACGTCAAACTCCTGAGGAACCCGTAATGACCCACATTGGGATTTTCTGCCCTGGTGCCGTTGGCCACCTCAATCCTATGGCCAGCCTGGGGCGAGAACTGGTGCGGCGGGGTCACCGCGTTACGGTGTTTGGGGTGCCCGATGTGCGGGCCAAGATGGCTCACTCGGGCTTGGCGTTTTTTGAAATGGGGGCCAGCGAGTTTCCCCCGGGGGCGCTGGACGAGATTTATGCCCAATTGGGGCAACTCAACGGACTGGCGGGCTTTAAGTTTTCCATGGCCTACCTGGTTGCCTGACACAAGTCCTGAAAGCCTTGAAAATGCGTTGTCTTGGAGCCGAAGCCTATAACCCCTGGGCTGACTGCTTGACACATCTTTAAGCTTCCTGCCAAGGGGGTAGCTGACAGCGCACGGATTGGATCCTAGAGAACCAGATGCGGTCATAGTACTGGGCTTTAGCTTTTCTGGCCCACCTGGGCACAGACGTAGGCTAGGGTTTGGGCATTCAGGGGATCGCCCGCTACCGAGTGCCAGGTTAAATCGCCCGGTTGCCCATTGTTTTCTATGTCCCGATATTCGGCGGTTGGGCAGCGATATTCCGTGAGGTAGAGGGCACGTTCGGGGGGCGAGGGGCGCTGGTTGAGATAGAGACTCCGCACCTGCACCGTGCCGCCGGGTAGTCGCTGGATCGAAGTGGGGTCAATGAACTGCTGCTCTAGACCAGCGGGGGTGACGGGTATCCAATCGCTGGCCTGGGCCGAACTGCCCCACCCGAAGAGGATAACGATCCCAAGCACCAGCCCCCACGGCAGGAGAGCCTGCCAACGGGCTTGGGTTTGGCTGTCCCATTGCATCCTACCCATGCCCCGCATTCCATGGCCTACTGAACGATCTCGAAGTCCCGGCCCTTGCCCTGGCCCAGGGTTGGATAGTAGCTGGCCACGATGGCGATGGCCAACCACCAGAGGGTACTGATCTGGGGGCGATACATGACGGTGTCGGCAATGCCCTGGCCCAGGGTACCCACCATGGCGGCCAGCGCTCCCATTAGCCAGTAGCCCTGAATAGACTGGATTTCCCGCAGTTTTTGGATTTGCACCCAGCCCTGCTGAAACACCACCAACAGCATCCAAAGAAAGGCCGCAAAGCCCACAATCCCCGCTTCCACCAGCACCTCGAGAAACACGGAGTAGGCGCTGAGGGCTGTGTAGCGGGGGCGCTGGTAGAGGGGATAGACGGCATTGAAGGCGTTGTTGCCGGGGCCGATGCCGAGGATGGGGCGATCGCCAATCATCTCTAGCACGGCGGCCCAAACATTCATCCGGAAATTATTGCTGCTGTCGGCCCGACCGGCAAACAGACTCAGCACCCTGGCCCGCAGGGAACTGACGGACAGCACCGCCAACAGCACAAAAGCCGCCGCTCCCCCCAGCAGTAGGGGCATGGCCCAGCGTCGCCAAAAGGGCGTGAACCGAATGCTCCAGTAATGCACCGTGAGGGCCAGCAGCACAAAGCCGCCCAGCAAAAAGCCCACCCAGCCCCCTCGGCTGAGGGTGAGCACGAGGCAGAGGGTATTGATGACGGCGGCTAGGGTGGCTAACCCCTTGGGCACCCAGCGCGGCCAAGCGAACACCGCCATCACCGCAAACATCACAGCGGGGATGAGGTAGCCCGCCAACAGGTTGGGGTTGCCCAAAAAGCTATAGACGCGGGTCACGGAGGCGAGTTCGGAGGTGGCATCCACCCAGGTGGCGAGGGCCGTGGCCCCAAAGAAGTACTGCCGCAAGCCATAGATGGCCACGGGTAGGGTGGTCAACAGGTAGGCCGAAATGAGCAGGGTTCTGGCCCTAGGCCGACGACACACCCGGGCAATCAGCAGGAACAGCAAGATATTTAGGGTCAGCTTGATCAGCCCGCTTAGGGCGGCTCCACGCACGGGAGACAGGGCCGTTGCCAAGGCCATCACTCCCCAAAACGTGGCGGCCGTGACGTGCACCGGCGTCATCCCTATCCCCGCTTCGTCGGTGAGGGTGAGCAACACCCAAAAGGCCGCCACTGCCAGCAACAGCACCCCAATCAGGGCCGTAGACACGTAGGGCGCAAGGACGTAGACTACCGCCACCAAGGCCAGCCCAATCCAGTCTCCCCAGGGCAGCAGCCCACTGCCTTGCCGCCACTGCCGCAGGGGGGCCAGCAGACGATGCAGCAGACTCACCTGTCGCCATTGATCAAAGGCAAAGGTGGACAGGGTTAACTGTTGCCAAAGGGAGGTCAGCATAGATCAACCGAAGCGGTCGCAAAAAAAGTCTTTCCCATCATGCCAAGGTTTGGGCCAACTGGGGCAACTCAAGGGAAAACCTAAAGGGATGGCCGGAACTGTCGCCCCTCCTGACAGGGAGTCTGCCCATAGGGTCGGAAATTCATGTCTGAATATTTTTAACACCTGTGAACTTTGGGCGAGTAGCCGTGAACTATACGAACAGTCGTTCCAACCCATTTCGTCCCATAATCGCCCTCACCTTGCTGCGACTATGGAATTGTTCCTGTTTCTGTTTATTGCTGGCCTGACCATCTACCTCAACCTGCCCGAAAAGCCACCGCCCAAGAAGGATCTCTGGGAAGATATAGGCAAAGCCATTGGCAATGCCCTCAAAACCCTCCATGCTCCCACCGACGGCAACAAAGGCGGCGGGAACGGCGGCGGCAAAAAAGACAAATTCCCTTGGTTTATTCCCTTGGCCGTAGGGGCTGATCTGTCGCCATACCAGGGGGAACCAGCAATTCTCATTTTGGCAAATTGGCCTTTTCACCCTGAGCCTGTCGAAGGGTGAAAAGGCGGTGAAAAGGCGGTGAAAAGGCTTCGACAGGCTCAGCCTGAGCGGTATTGTATTAGCCAGCCTAGTCATACTGAGAATTGCTGAGGGGGAACCCACCATGTTGACCTACAAGCGAATCTATGGCGTCGTGCGGCTCATTCCCCCGGGGCGGGTGGCCACCTATGGCCAGGTGGCGGAACTGGCGGGCCTCATCGGCAAGCCACGCCTGGTGGGCTATGCCCTCTACCGGGTGGACATGGAAAAGGACGATATCCCCTGGCAGCGGGTGATTAACGCCAAGGGGGAGGTGTCTCAGTCG
>JALQST010000091.1 GCA_023264315.1 Nodosilinea sp. BSH.14 | reverse complement strand
AAGGCGGTGAAAAGGCTTCGACAGGCTCAGCCTGAGCGGTATTTTATTCGCCAGCCTAGTCATACTGAGAATTGCTGATGTAGGTTAGCACGCAGCGGCCCGAACCGCAGAAAAGGCTTCCTTGGTATTAGGTTCAGAGTAACGATCATGGTAGACCCTTGGAAGCCATGTCATCAGATGATGCGAGCACCCTGACCCATGACCCGTGGGATCTGCTCTTCCCGTTGCTCCCTGGCCCAAAAGCCACAGGACGACCTCGCACGATTGACCTATAGATGATGGTCAATGCCATGCTGTATATCCTGTTGATTCACATCACCATGATTCGCATCATGCTACGGAGGCTTGTATGAGGCCTTTCATACCCCTTCTCCGTGTTTCCAAATATCCTCTAAGCCTCGTCGCAGTACCAGGCTGGGCTTTGAAGGGAAAGGGCATTCTTAGCCACCGGTCATACCGGCCAAAACAAAAGCCCCGACCCTGAAACCAGGATCGGGACTTTGTTGAGACTAGACGGAAATTAAACGGAAACTAGAACACGAAACAGAAAACAATCAAACCAAGTAGTCGTAGTCAGGGAAGAATCAGCGATGTCTAGACCAGTCACTTAGGATGTTTTCTCACATAGAAGCTGACATTTCAGAGATGGATCGATACCGTCGTGTAAAGTGGTTGCGTTTCTAGGTATCAGATGCAGAGATCTCTATCAGACTAAGGATAGAAAAATCAGCGACGTGAAGTAAGACAGGGCCAATATTGAAGTTATAGACTGAGATGAAACCGAAGTAACAACCTCCTGCTATCAAGAAGACTGAATGTTTCAACCATGAGAAAGACGGTCTATCTCTTCAGAAGAAAAGAAGTTGTCCACAGCCTCTCCGGTGCTCTATGAGGGATTCCCTCAAATAGGGTTCAACTAAGTAGAGATGGTTCGATACCGTCGTTTAGGGTTGTTGCGTCTCTGGGTATCTAATGCAGAGCTCTCTTGGAATTAGGGGAGGAAATGTCATCCGCTAAACGGAAAGGCTGCGTTGTTGTACGAGATAGATTCAGACGTTAACGAGATAATAACCTCCTACGTAACGAGAACTGAACTATTCGGTGGGGAGGGAGCCTTTGCTCTCCTCTTGTTATTACCATAGCGCTTTCTGGAATTCCTGATAGCGAATGATACTAAAGTTTATCTTGTGGTTAAGGACTACTCTCATCAGCGCTAACGGTAGCCGCCAGAGATGGGCTTAGGGCTGGGTGGAAATGCCTGAAAGCCTGATTCTGCAAGGTTTTTATGTTTGAGATTAGATCGGGGATCACGCTAGGGATCGCGATCCCAGGATCGTAGTGCTTGGCTCGTTTATGGGTTGATCCGCCACCAGCGCACTAAACTGACACTACCCAGCAGGATGGGTAGGAGCCCTAACACAGGAAACCAAAGGGTCTCCCGACTGCCTTCCCATAAAATCACTCGGTAGTGGTAGTTCATCCAACTACTCATTACGATTGCGCCGATGTTGACTCCTAAGATCCAGCCATAGTGGCGGCGACTTCTAAAGGCTCCGAAACAGGCTAGTAGCCCTGCACAAAGAGAACCCAGGAACAGCCCATAAAAAATGAAGAGCGGAAGGAGAAAAGCCAATGCCGTAGTTTTGGTGAGTCGTTGATCTTGACTTGGGCTAATTCCCGATTAAGCATCGGCTTGGGTGGCGTTGTAGATTTGGTAGCGCTCTTCAATGAGGCGATCCACGTCTTCGGAGGCCAACCGCTTAACGTAGTTGAGCTTTACTTCTTCGAGGAAGTCTACTAGGAGGGTTTCAAGTTCGGTGATATTTTCTGCCTCCTGAAGCTGTTGCTTGAAGGTGTCGGTAAACTTTTTCATGAGGGTCTGGGTGAGGGCGACGCCTTCTTGATTTTCAACGCCTCCCTTGATCAATCCGTAGGCATTGGCGGAGATCTGAGCAACTACGTGCTGAGCGATTTGGTCGGGCAGGTTGCCCAGCCCTGGCAGTTGGCGAAACCCCTGGTAGCCCGGGGCTTGGCTGAAGGCGGTGGTGACGGTGTGTTTGAGGAGATTATCGAGTTCCGGCTTGAGTTCGGGAAGCACACTATAGACGGTCAGGGTTCCGAGGCGCTGGGCTAAGACTTCTAAATCGTTGACGCCACTGACATCAATGTAGCGACGGTCAGTATCCCGCAGGATCATTTGAGACAAACTGCCGTCCCGAATCAGCGCCTGCACTTGGTCGATGATGCGCAGCACGACAATTTCTGTCATCTCAACGGCGACGTGGCTGATGGCGAAACGGCTGATGCGTTGTTGGGTGGGTTCCAGGTCAATGAGGTTGGACTGGTTGATGCGGATAATCACCGGCAGGATGCGGGATAGGGCCAGCCACGGCATTCGCAGGGCGCTGAAGGGCACAATCAGCAGCAGGTCATACCAGCGCCAGAGGACGGCGTCGCGCCAGGTGAAGTTTTTGTAGCGACGCCCCAGGTAGAAACTGCGGGCCAGTAGTTCTACGGCAAACAGGAGGTTGAACCACAGGTCAATGCGCCAAAACAGATCCATAAAGCCGCCATGCACCGCCAGTCGCCGGAAAAAGTTGGTTTCAATCAGGGGGCGTACGTCATCGTTAAAAAACGTCATTTCCCGGCGAAAGCCCGCCCGACTCAGGTGTTCATAGTCCCAAAAGCCGACGAAGGAGTCCGTGGCCGACTCTAGCCCCATGTGATCGCGCAGGTGATTTTTGATCTGCTCCAGATTGCCAGATCGATTGGCCAGTTGGAAGGGGTTTTCCGCCACCATGGCCGCACTTTGCTGCTGCAAATCCTCCAGAATGTCCTGGGCTTCGGGCGAGGTTAACCCCGTCAGCGCAACCTGCTGCTCCAGGCTTTCCACGGTGTCTAGGTAGTGGGTGGTAAACCGGTGGGGCTCAATGCCCTTAAAGGTTTCGCCATACCACACGGTGACGCGGGGCAGAAAACGTAGGTAGGCATCCCGCCAGGGCACATAGCTCAGATCAATCACGACCAGCCCCAGGTTGATCAAGGCGATCAACGCCATCAGTCGCTCAAACCACCGGGCCTTTACCTGCCGAGCATCATACTTAGAAAACTGTCGGCCCTTCGTAGCCGAGCGAGGACGAGATAGCGCTGCCATAACTCCTAAACTCCACCTATTCCAATGCCACAATGCCCGGTCTTGGCTGGTTTGTCACCTGGGCGGCGGCGATGCCCCAGGATTCGCTACCATTTAGGTTAAGTTTTGTAAAACCCTTTATTCCCCGCTGGGTAATCTCCACCATGACCGCCATCCTCTCCGTCGCTGCCCACCGTGCCCCTAGCCAGTTTTGGACTTGGCGAGATCAGCCGATCCACTACGTTGTGGCGGGGGAAGCCCATCCCCAACGTCCGCCGCTGCTGTTGGTGCATGGCTTTGGTGCGTCTACCAACCACTGGCACAAAAATATCCGGGGTCTGCAAGCGGATTTTGAGGTGTGGGCCATTGACCTGATCGGCTTTGGTCGCTCGGTCAAGCCCAACTGGGAGTATAGCGGCGGCCTCTGGCAGGCCCAACTGCATGAGTTCATTCAAGAAAAAATTGGGCGTCCGGCTCTCTTGGCGGGTAATTCCCTGGGCGGTTATGCCTCCCTGTGTGTGGCGGCGAACCATCCCGAATCCGCCGCTGGGCTGGTGCTACTGAACAGTGCGGGGCCGTTTTCGGATTCTGATTCTGCCCCCGCCGCCAAGCCCAACCCCGTTGCTAAGTTCATCCAGTCGGTGATGCTGCAACCCTTGCCCAGCTGGCTGCTGTTCCAGTACGTGCGTCAGCCCTCGGTGATTCGCCGCACTCTCAACCAGGTCTATGTGGACAAATCCGCCGTTACCGACGACCTGGTGGAGGATATCCGCCGTCCCTCCTGCGACCCTGGAGCCGCCCAGGTGTTTGCCTCGGTATTTAAATCGCGCCAGGGGGAAAAGGTGGATGAACTGCTGAAAAAAATGACCTGCCCGCTGCTGATGCTGTGGGGCGAGGGCGATCCCTGGATGAACTGCCGCGATCAGGGAGCCAAGTTCCGCCAGTACTACCCCAGCCTCACCGAGTACTATCTGCAAGCGGGCCACTGCCCCCACGATGAAGTGCCCGACCAGGTGAACAGTCTGCTGCGGGATTGGGTGCTGGAACGGCCCCTAGGGTAAGACGGTTTCGAGGCTCGCCTGCTGCTTAAACATTTGTTGAGATTTAGATAACCTATCCTTAGCTTGGCCATGAGGTGCCCTTAGGCTGTGCCCCCTATTCTCGGTAATGGCAGAATTTTCTTCCTTTGACCGCTACGGAGAATGACCTATGGTGATGAGCAGACAGACGTTTAGCCGCTATGCCCTGGCTAGCGCGGTGGCGGCCACGGTGGCCATTGGATTTGGGGTAGGTCAAGCCCAATCCCAAAGTCGGTTGATTCAGGTGGATGGTTCCAGTACCGTCTTCCCCATCAGCGAAGCCATGGCGGAGGAATTTATCGCCGCTAACCCCGGTATGCAAGTGACCGTTGGGGTTTCTGGCACGGGGGGCGGTTTCAAAAAGTTCTGTGAAAATGAGCTAGATATCACGGGCGCGTCTCGTCCGATTAAGTCCTCCGAGGCGGAAGCCTGTGCGGCGGCGGGGGTGGAGTATGTGGAAGTCCCCATTGCTATTGATGCCCTCACGGTGGTGGTTCATCCCCAAAACACCTGGGCCACCAGTATGACCGTGGAGCAGCTCAAAATGCTGTGGGAACCCGCCGCCGAGGGGCGGATCACCCGCTGGAATCAGATTGATCCTAGCTGGCCCAATACCCCCATTTCCCTCTATGGCCCTGGTACCGACTCTGGCACCTTCGACTATTTCACGGAAGCCATTGTCGGCACGTCTGGCGATAGCCGCGCCGACTATACCGCCAGTGAAGATGACAACATCCTGGTGATGGGGGTTTCCCGTGACCGGGCTGCCCTGGGCTACTTTGGCATGGCCTACTACCTGGAAAACCAGGGTCGTTTGGCCTCCGTTGCCATCAACGGCGTTACCCCCACCGTTGACCACGTGGCCGATGGCACCTATGGTCCCCTCTCTCGGCCTATCTTCGTTTATGTGAAGAAGTCCAGCTTGGAATCTCGCCCTGAGGTGCGGGCCTTTGTGGAATTCATGCTGAACAATGCCACCGAACTGGTGCCTGAGGTAGGCTATGTTCCCCTGCCTGAGTCTCGCTATTCCGACATCCTGTCTGGCTTGAGATAGGCTTTGACCGCCCACTTTAATCCCCAGTCTCTAGTGCTCAGTGACCGATGATTTCGCTGACCGGTAGGGGCTGGGGCTTTGCCCTGACCGATGGCATGATGACTTCTATCAAACTCCCTTGGGGTCAGCGTTGGCCCTGGAATCATTCAGTGGTGGCCCCCTTGCTGGTGGTCTCCCTAGGTATGCATGGGTTACTGCTGTTCACGCCCTTTCCCCCTCCGGCTACGGTGGAGGCCGAGGAAGACACAGCGGTGGCCGAGGAAGAGGCCGTGGTAGACCTGCTGAGTATTAGTCGGTTGGCCACGAATAGTCCGGTGGTGGAATCGCCCCCCGCTGATCCCGTCGCTGCCCCGCCGGTAGCCCCTCCTCCAGCGGCGGCGTTGCCCCCAGCCCCCCGGCCCTACGCCGAGCAACTGCCTCCAGAGGCGTTGCCTACCGAAGAAACGCCCTCCCCCGAAGCCACGGCCATGGGTGAGACGACACCGGAGGCATCATCCTTGACAGGGTCTGACCCATTGATGTCCAAGCCCCTGGCTTCCGGTTTTGATCCCAATCGTCAATCCCAGTTGGTGGGATCTGCGGTAGGCGTCCTCGGGAGAGCACCGGGTAGCAGCAACTTTGACCTAACCGATGAATTTCCGGGCGACATTTGGGATTTGTATGTTTCCCGTTGGCCCGAAGCCCGCAAGCAGTGTTTTTTCTCAAGTATCGATCAAGGATCTTATACCCTTCGTCCACCCGGTGCAGACTTGCGGTATCTCAGCCGGAATATTCAGCTTGTGGAACAGCAGGATATTCCTAGAACCTTTACCGGACAGGTGGTACAGCCCCTCGGCCCGGTCTACTGTGAGACAAATTTGTTTGAAATCCAAGACCAGGGTATACCCATTTTGTGGGTTTCTTTGGTGCCCGTCAGTCCAGGCGGATCGACAACATTAGTTCTTTTTTGGTCAGCCGACCCCAGGGGATAGACCGGCAGTCTCAGAAAGCCGATCCCATCCTTGCTACGCTACCCCGTTTCCCTCGGGGTTGATCTACTCTGGAATGCAATCTGTTCTAGCCTCCATGATGCATCGCGGGATACCCGTCACCACAAAACCTCCATCTCCCCTTTGGCCTCGGCTATTGGCCCCGATGCTGCTGGCCTCCCTAGGACTGCACGGACTGCTTTTGATGATGCCTACCGGTGCGGCGGGAGATGCCCCCATCGCCCCATCGGACTCAGACGAAGACAGTATGGCTCTGACCGACGTGAATCCATCCCTTCCTCAGGCGGATCCTAGCTCGGCCAGCCCTCCATCTTCCCCCGCAACCACCACAGGTGAATCTCCTCCCACCACCCCAACCCCACCGGCTGGAGTTGGGGCCATCGTCCAGGCGCAGCGTCCCGCCAATCCCCTGATTCCCCCGGGAGGAGATGCAGGACGATCAGGGCTAGGCACGGTGAGTAGGTCAACTCGCCGGATTCAGGGCCAAGGGGAAAGTTCCCAGGGAAGTCCGACCAATGGGGCGGGTAGGGCTAACGGGACTCCCACGCATACCGCAACCCCGCCCCCGTCTCCACCGTCATCTTCTGGTCTCTCCACCCCCGGCACTCCAGCCGTGAATCCACCCAGTCGTTCCGAGCCACTGCTGCCTTCAGGCCGCCAGTTCTCGGCGAGGGAGAGACAGACCCTGCGGGAACACCTCCAGGCCTATGCGGATCACC
Source organism: Nodosilinea sp. BSH.14 (assembly GCA_023264315.1). Classification (GTDB taxonomy): domain Bacteria; phylum Cyanobacteriota; class Cyanobacteriia; order Phormidesmidales; family Phormidesmidaceae; genus Nodosilinea. The sequence continues at coordinate 2,734 of JALQST010000091.1, read as the reverse complement.
TGAATCTGCCCCAAGCCCAGGTGGATCGCTTAGCAGCATCCATTCGTGACCGCTTTCGCTATAACACCGAGGCCCAGTCGGATGAGGTTTTAGCCCGTCAGCAAAACCAGTGGCAAGTCCTGATTCGGCAAGAAACGGGCATGGCTGACCTGATCCCCGAACCCCTAGCGACACCATTGGCCATGGTCTATCGACAGCGCCTTTGTCTAGACCCCGCCCCCGGGATGGTGAAGGTGGGGGTGCTCGCCAATCCCGATGGTTCCCATCGTGGCGATCCTGTGGTGCTGCAAAGTTCGGGCTATGGGGCCGTGGATGATCAAGCGTTGACCCTCGTGGCTGACCAGGTGATGCCAACGGCAGATCTCCCTAATGCCTACATTTTTTCCGTGGAGCCTCGGGTAGATCCAGTCCGCCAACCCTGCATCACCCCTGCCCCCGGCAGAACCTAGGCTTTCCGTTTTGGTGCCGTGAACCCCCGATAAAACCAGCGCTGATGGGGCGCAATGAGTTTTGTCGCGATGAGTTTTGTAAAAAGCAGGAATGGCATCTGGGGCCAAGGCGTATGATCGAACCATTGAATGAGAAGCCGCCTGTCTCGGTAAGGGCTGGGCTGCTCTGGCTTTTTACGGGGTTAAGGGTTGAAACGATATGGTGATCGCGTCTTCCGCTGAACAGAACCACCCTGGGGCGGCCCAACTGCCGAACGACAGCTACACACCCTTGGTGGGCAGCGAATCACGGGTGGAAAGCCCCCGCTACCGTTGTCCGGTGGCCAGTTGCCACCAAACCTGGTATCGCCACAGCAGCGATGAGGATATTCCCCACTGCCCTATTCATGATGTGGTGATGATTCGAGACAGCAAGGTGCATTGAACCGCAAGAAGCCGTCCCTAGGAGAGACTAGGCTCACCCTAGGGATGGAGCCCTGACCGGATTTCCTAGAGGGATTGCCTAGAATCCCATGGCTTGGGCAAGGATGCTGGGTTCTGGCACCAGCCCGCCCTTGACTTGGTTGTTGCTGTGGGTGATGGCGGTATCAGGATCCTTGAGGCCGTTCCCCGTCAGCACACAAATGACCTTGGCCCCAGCGGGTATCTGGTCTTTCACCTTCAGCAGTCCGGCGACGGAGGCGGCGCTGGCGGGTTCGCAGAAGACTCCTTCCAGGGCCAGAATACGATAGGCGTCGAGGATTTCTTCGTCGGTAACAGCATTGAAACTGCCGCCGCTGGCGTCGCGCACGGCTTCAGCCTGTTTCCAACTGGCGGGGTTGCCAATGCGGATGGCGGTGGCCAGGGTGTGGGGATCGGCAACCACGTGGCCGTTCACCAGGGGGGCGGCTCCAGCGGCCTGGAAACCCATCATTTGGGGCAGGCGGCATTTACCCTGCTGGTGATATTCGCTGAAGCCCATCCAGTAGGCCGTGATGTTTCCGGCATTGCCCACGGGAATGCAGAGCCAGTCCGGCGCATCCCCCATCACGTCCACAATTTCAAAGGCGGCGGTTTTTTGCCCCTGCAAGCGGTAGGGGTTGACGGAATTCACCAGGGTAACGGGGTAGTCCTTGGCCAGTTCCTGCACCATGCGCAGGGCGTCGTCAAAGTTGCCTTTGATGGCCAGCACTTCAGCCCCGTAGAGCAACGCCTGGGCCAGTTTACCCAGGGCCACGTAGCCATCGGGAATCAGCACAAAAGCCCGCATTCCCCCCCGCCGAGCATAGGCCGCCGCCGCCGCCGAGGTGTTGCCGGTGCTGGCGCAGATCACCGCTTCCGCCCCGTCTTCCTTGGCCTTGGAGAGGGCCATGGTCATGCCTCGATCCTTGAAGCTGCCCGTGGGGTTGAGGCCGTCATACTTGACCCACACCTGCACCCCTCGGCCAATGCGATCACTCAGAGCAGGCATAGCCATCAGCGGCGTGTTGCCCTCACACAGGGTGACAACCGGAGTCTGGGCCGACACGGGCAGGTAGGAGCGATAGGCTTCGATCAACCCGGGCCAGGGCTGGGTGCCCGGACTGGGGATGCTGTGGGGCAAAGCGGCGCTAACTTCACGGGAAGAGGGGGTGAAACGAATCGTCACGGTAGGCTCAAGCAAAAAACGATGGTTGAAGGAATGCAGTCTTCACGTTAAGACTGGGCGTTAAGGCTAGACGCTAACTTTAGCCACGGATAACCGGATATTAGCCACGGATAAACTTAGACCTAGATTACCGGCATGTACCTAGCCCCTAAAACTAGAGGGCTAGCCAACCATAGGGCTGGGCAACCCACTACAGTTCACAACCCCGAGGCCCTGAACTTAGAATAGGGGCGCTTCCTAGGGAATCCCGCCCCAAGGGCGGCGAGACTACCCCATCATGTTTCATCAGTTTACCGTGTGGGATACCCTGATTTGGCCACCTTGGGTCTGGGATTGATGGATTCCCCGGCACTGGCTTTCCCCCTCCCGCTGAATCCTAGACGGGGAGAGGGGCTGGCAGGGCTCAAGAATCGATGATTCCATCGCTATTGTAGGGAGGGATCCGGTTGGGAAACTGCCCTGGAGCGAACCGATGGCCCAGTCTAGGTTGTGTATGATTAGGTCTTTGCTTAGCCCTGATCTAGGTTAAGCTTGCCCTCTGGACAGGACGGTTAAAATGGCTTAACGTTCTGACTGAGTAGCTAACTGAGTATATTTCACTAGGGTCTTGCCGATGAATGCCCCCGCTGATCGCGCTCCTATTTCCCCCGCCTCCCCC
>JALQST010000090.1 GCA_023264315.1 Nodosilinea sp. BSH.14 | reverse complement strand
CTCTAGGGTGTGGACGCGGTTCTCGACCCGGAAGAAGCGGTCGAAAATGGCCTGCTGATCTTCCGGGGCAATGCCGATTCCGGTGTCGGCCACGGCCACCCGAATGCAGTCGGACTGGGTGTCGTCGGGGCTACCGTCCTTGGTCTGGCAGGGCACACGGTGGGCGAGAAGGGTAACTTTTCCACCCGGTTCGGTGAATTTGAGGGCGTTTCCCACCAGGTTGGTGAACACTTGCAGCAGCAGGTCGTAGTTGCCCAGCACCGGGGGCAGGTTGGGTTCCACCTCTTGTCGCAGGTCGATTTGCTTGTCTCTGGCGTGGAGGCGATGGGTGCGCAGGGTTTGCTCGATGGGCTGCACGATGTCCACAGCGTCAATAATGTACTGACGACTCGACTCCAGCCGAGACAGATCCAGGACGTCGTTCACCAGGCGGGTGAGGCGGTCGGTTTCGTGGTTGGCGGTTTCTAGAAATTCCTTGCGCTCGGTGTCGCTGAGGTCTTCGCCGTACTCGTGCAGGGTTTCGATGAAGGATTTGATGTTAAACAGCGGCGTCCGCAGTTCGTGGGAGACGTTGCTGATGAACTGGGCCTTGGCCTCATTCAGGGCGGCTTCGCGGGTGATGTCCTGCACCGTAATCGCCAGCCCCTTCACGTTTTCCTTGGCCTGATCCAGCACCGTATTCAGCAAAATCCGCAGGGTACGGTGGCTGGGTTCGGTGAGGGGAATGCGGAATTCCATCGCCTCGGCCTCGCCCTGGACGGCTTGGAACAGAGGCCGAGTAAGCTGCACCCGCACGGGACTGGGAAGGTGTTCGAGGATGTTGGCCCCATCCAAGGACTGGCTTTCCCAGCCAAACAGGCGGCGGGCGGTGGGGTTTACCAGCACGGCGTGCATGTCGCCATCCAGCAAAATGGCACCATCGGCAATGGTGGAGACCAGGGTTTCCAGCTTGGCCTTTTCCGCCGTCAGCTCTTCGATGTTCTGTTCTTCGTAGCGCTCTAGGCGCTCGGCCATGTCGTTGAAGCTGTAGATGAGCTCCCCCAGTTCGCCCCCTAGGGGCAGGTCGATCCGCTGCTTAAAGTTTCCAGCGGCGATGTTTTTCACCCCCAGCAGCAGTTCTTTGATGGGCTGGGTAATCGTCAACGCATTGAATACGGCCCCAAGGATGACCATCACCCAAATCGAGACAAACACCGCAATGGTGACATCCCGCGTGAGGTGCGATGAGGCCACCACCGTGGGGTTGGGGTTAATGCCCAGGGCCAATACGCCCAGGTGCTTGCCGTTGTAGTTCAGGGGCACAAACACATCGGTGACTTCCCCCGCTGGCGTCAGATGCTGGCGCACCAGGGGCTGATCGGTGGTTTCGGCATAGCCCTCTGGCAACTGCATCCGCCGCCGCAGAGTGAGGGAATTTTGCACCGCCGCTTCTGAGAAAGGAATGCCAAAGAAAATGTCGCCGTTCTCGTCGGCGTAGAGCATATACCGCACACTGGAGGTGCTTTGGTAGAAGCTGTAGGAGAAGCGGGCTAGTTCGGTGCGGTCGGTTTCGTTCACCAGGGGGGCGACGTTCGCCGCCAGCAGCAGGCCCAGGTCGCGGGCAAAGCGGGTGTCGTTCAGCCGCGCATCGTACTGAATGGTGTTCACCGCCCAAAAGGTGAGGCCGCTGGTGATGAGCGACACCACCAGCGTCGCCCCCGCCATCAGCCGGGTTTGCAGGGTGAAATCACCCCACCAGCGAAGGAACAGTTCTTGGATCTTTAGAAGTAGCCTGATCAAGGGTGCCCTGGAAGACTAGACGCGCAAGTTAGCCTATATTCTGGCACGATCTCGCCCAGTTCGCCGCCCGTTAGCCCTCAAACAGCCCCTCAAACTCCTGGCGCAGGCAGGTGTAGTTCACCACTCGCCCCACCAAACGCTGGCACCGGAAGCGGCGAGTCCACTGTGAACATCCTTAAAATTCCATTTCTAGACCAGAAGGTTAGACTAGGAAACAGTTCTAGGCTCCCGATGGGATATCCATGCCTAGGGCGCTCGTTCGTTACTCTGTGGCCCATGTCTATGCGTTTCTCTGGTCAGCCTGCCCACTCCCGTCGCTCCCAGTCCCTACGTACCCATGCCACAGGGGCCATTGCGGTCGGTTGGCTGTTGTTGCAAAGTTTGATGCCGTTACCCGCCGCCTTGGCCCAAGCCACCAGCGAGGAGGGCAAGATGTCCTACGGCGAATTTTTGAGCAACATTAATGCGGGCTTGGTGGAAAGCGTTGAGCTAGACGAAACCCGTGGCATGGCCTACGTCACCCTCGAGACCGATGCCGAGGATCAGCCCCCCCATGAGGTGCTGCTGTTCGCCGGAGAGCGCAACCCAGAACTGATCCACACCCTGCGCGATAACCAGGTGGACGTGAACATTCGCGACACCAGCGGCAGTTCGGCCCTGGCTTGGTTGGCAACGAACTCGTTACTAGCGCTGATTTTGATTTTGGGCCTGCTGATGCTGCTGCGCCGAGGGGCCGCTGGGGCCGGGAACGCCATGAACTTTGGCCGCTCCAAGGCCCGCTTCCAGATGGAGGCCAAGACTGGGGTAGTGTTTGACGATGTGGCCGGGATTGAGGAAGCCAAGGAAGAACTGCAAGAGGTGGTGTCTTTCCTGAAAAGTCCCGAAAAATTTACGGCCATTGGGGCCAGGATTCCCAAGGGGGTACTGCTGATTGGTCAACCGGGCACCGGGAAAACGCTGCTGGCGAAGGCGATTGCGGGCGAAGCGGGCGTTCCCTTCTTCAGCATTTCTGGCTCAGAATTTGTGGAAATGTTTGTGGGGGTAGGGGCTTCTCGCGTGCGCGACCTGTTCCGCAAGGCCAAGGACAACGCTCCCTGCATTGTGTTCATCGACGAAATTGATGCCGTGGGTCGCCAGCGGGGGGCAGGCATCGGCGGCGGCAACGACGAGCGGGAACAAACCCTCAACCAACTCCTCACCGAGATGGACGGCTTTGAGGGCAACAGCGGCATCATCGTCATCGCCGCCACCAACCGGGTGGATGTGCTGGATGTGGCGCTGCTACGCCCCGGACGGTTTGATCGCCAAGTGGTTGTAGACCTGCCCACCTACAGCGGGCGGCTGTCGATTTTGGAAGTCCATGCCCGCAACAAAAAAATTGAGCCGGAGGTGTCTCTGGAAGCCGTCGCCCGCCGCACCCCTGGATTCTCTGGGGCCGAACTGGCCAACCTGCTGAACGAAGCCGCCATCCTCACCGCCCGCCGCCGCAAGGAGGCCGTCACCATGCAGGAAATTGAGGACGCCATTGACCGCATCACCATCGGCCTCAGCCTCACCCCCCTGCTCGACAGCAGCCGCAAACGCATGACCGCCTATCACGAAGTCGGCCACGCCCTGCTCACCACCCTGCTCACCCACTCCGACGAGTTAAACAAAGTGACCATCATTCCCCGTTCCGGCGGCATCGAAGGCTTCACCCAGTCCCTGCCCAACGAAGACATCATCGACAGCGGCCTCTACACCCGCAACTGGATTATCGACCGCATCACCGTAGCCCTGGGGGGCTTTGCCGCCGAAGCCGAAGTGTTTGGCGACGACGAAACCTCCACCGGAGCCAGCGGCGACATCCAGCAAGTCACCAACCTGGCCCGCCAAATGGTGACGCTCTACGGCATGACCGACCTCGGCCCCGTCGCCCTAGAAAGCATGGACAACCAGGTGTTCCTAGGCCGTAACCTGATGCCCCGCAGCGAAGTCTCCGAGGAAATGGCTAGCAAAATTGACGCCAAGGTGCGCGAAATTGCCCTTACCTGCCTCAACCGCGCCCGTCAGGTTTTGCGGGACAACCGCGTGCTGATGGATAACCTGGTTGACCTGCTGATGGAACGGGAAACCATCGACGGCGACGAATTCCGCCAAATCGTTAGCCAACATACTGAAATTCCCGAAAAATTCCTGGTGAAAGCCCATTAGTCGGGCTGGGCGATGGGCCGCAGATCGGCCCGCACCATTCGACAGGCGTAAACGGCCCGTTCGGGCTGAGCCTGTCGAAGCCCTAATGCTTAGTCTTGACACTGCACTAGAGCTGAGCTTGGCCAGTTGATCCGGGGACAGCAGGGTGGCCAAAAAGTGCGTCCCCATGGCCATGGTCTCGGAGACGCTGTAGCCCAGAATCTCCTGGACGGCCCCGCTCACGTAGAGGTTGGCCTTGGATTGGAGGTCATACACGTACAAAATGTTGGGCGAGGTGTCGGTGATGCGCTGCAAGAAGGCGCGGCTGTCCTGCAAGGCCTGCTCCGCCCGCTTACGGTCACGCATGTCCGTCACCAGGCAGAAACTCTCGGTTTCGCTCACCAGCACCGCCCCAATCAACACGGGAATGCAGTACCCCTCCCGGTGGATGTAGTCCTTTTCAACGGCGCTGAGGCGGCCCTGCTTCAGTAGGACGTCCACCAACTGTTGATCTCGCTCCACATACTCCGGTGGGGTCAGGCTATCCCAGCGCAGGTGGCCCTCGGCCAGGGCGTCGCGGTCGTAGCCCCGCAAGGCTAGGAAATAATCATTCGCCACGGTGTTGGTCATCTGCCCATACCCCACCTCCATGCCGTCCACCGTGGCTAGGTGCAGGGAGCCCAGCTTGGGGGAAAGCTGCATTTTATTCCATAGGATTTGTTGGACGGCCTGCGCAAGTGGCGTCCTGCCAGGGTACTCCCTATAAATCACGGATCCAACCCCACAATCCCTGATGTTAAGCCTGCGGGTTGCCCGAGGCAAGCTAATCCTAGGGTTAGCGTACCTTGCCCCGTCCATGGTGCGGCATCCGTTTAGGGGAAATACAGGCTAACCGGAGTCGGGCGATCCATGGCCCAGGTCGCGGGCGTGGTGGTTGAGGGCTTCCCAACGCTGCTCCAGTTCCTCCCGCTCTTGCTTGAGGTGACGTTCGAGTTCCTGAATTTCAACCAGTTCCACCAGCACCAGGTGGCCCTCCGCAAACGCACCCAGGCCGGTGATGCCCACCCTCCGCTCCGCTGGGAGGCGCTCCCAGGTGGCTTCAGACGTCCGCAAGGCCAGCAGCGCCAGTTCAGCCCCGCCTAGGAATGCATTTTTTTGCACCTTCGCCAAATACTGCATGGGCCGATCAGTGGACAGCAAGGGGTGAATCGCCTTGGCATGAGCATACCGTTAGAGTTCGTCCCTAGGGTCTGTTGCCCCCCACTTCAACTCCGCGTTAATCCCGCTTCAATCCCGCTTCAATCCCGCTTCAAACCACAGCGGCAACCTCCTCCCTAGGCGTCAGCAGGTCACTGGCCTGAACCAGCCCCCGCTGGTCGTCCACCCACGCCTGACGGGCGCGGATCACCCGCTGGCCCTGGAGGGTGACGAGGGCAAAATGCCGTTGGGTGTGGCCGTCCTGCTGTCGCCAGCGGGGCACCCGGGCCGCATTCAGGTAAATCGTCGAGCCCTCACTGTGAATTTGACGACGCAGTCGATCCTTGCGGTGGCGCAGGGTGTGGTGCATGTGCCCAAAGGCCACCAGCGAGACGGTTTTGCCCTGTGCCTGGGCGTAGGTAATGGCGGCAGCGAGGTCGGGATCGCCAAAGTCGCTACCGATGGGGTTCCAGTCTCGTCCGCAGGGGTCTTCCGGGGCCGATCCCAACCCCTGGGGGCCGCAGTGGCCGATGAAAATCAGGTGGTCGTGGGCCGTGGCATCCACCGCCCGACATAGGCGATCAATGGACTCCTCCAGGCTGTTGACGCCGTAGCGTTCGGCGTAGAAGGGCGCATTCGTCCACGCCGAACCACCCCAGCTAAAGGGCCGCCCCCCCACCACCGACAGCCCCAGGGACGGCAAATCTAAAGCGCCATAGCCCACATGGCAGTCGCCCAAATCCTGTAACTGTTGGGCCACCCAGTCCTCCTGGCGGCGGTCGTAGGGGCATTTTTTGTGGCCCCAGGGGGTGGCACTATACCAGGCGTCGTGGTTGCCCAAAATCACCGCTTTCGGGAGATCTAGATGGGCAATCTGGCGCACCAAGGCCACCGCCTCGTTGCCAAAACCCCCCACAAACAGCGCTAAATCCACCCCTAAATGCTGGAGTGCCGCCCCATCCGCCTCGCTCCACTGGTCATGGACATCGCCCACCACCGCGAGGGTGAGGGATGGCGCAACAGGGGCAGGGCGGCGGGGGGCAACGGAGGTCATGGGAGGGCCAGGGACGGGATAGACTGTTTCTATTAAAGGCCCATTACCGGCCAAAATGACCACCCACGGGGATTCACCGGGCTAGCACCATGCCTCATCTGATTTTTACCGACCTCGACGGTACCCTGCTCAACCCAGACACCTACGACTATCAGGCGGTGCGGCCTGTGCTCGCGGCCCTGCGGGAACGGGCGATTCCGGTTATCCCCGTCACCAGCAAAACCTGGTCTGAAGTGGAAACCCTGCGGATGGCCCTGGGCCTGGGCGATCCCTTTGTGGTGGAAAACGGCAGCGCCATTTACCTGCCCCGCGAGGGTTTGCCCTTTGCCCTGCCCGAGGGGGATGAGAATGGCCCCTATCGCGTGATCACCCTGGGCTGCAACTATGTGACCGCCCGGGCGGGGCTGAAGGCCATGGCCCAGGATTTGGGTCGCCCTCTCAAGGGCTTTGGCGACTGGAGCGTGGAGCAAATCGCGCAGCTCACGGGGCTTTCTGCCAGCGACGCCAAGCAGGCCAAGGCACGGGACTTTAGTGAACCCTTTATGACCCCCAAAAACGTGTCTGCGGCGGATCTCCGAGCTGCCGCCGAGGCCATGGGCTTTGGGGTGGTGCTGGGCGATCGCTTCTCCCACCTCCTTGGTGGCGAGGCCGGCAAAGGGGAAGCCGTGCGCCGACTCATCGCCCTCTACCAAAGCGCCTACCCCAACGACACCCTCACCACCCTGGGCCTGGGCAACAGCCCCAACGACCTGCCGATGCTGGAGGCCGTCGATCAGCCGATCATTCTTCCCGGTGTCGATGGCCCCCATCCCCAACTCGCCGAACGCGGCTGGCCCGTGGCCCCTGCCCCCGCCCCCGACGGCTGGGCCGCTGCTCTCCAAGGGCTGGCGGGTTCCTAACGTGGGTTCCTAGTACCGTGTCAAGAGCGCACCACCATCACCCGCACCACCGATCCCTGGGGCAGCATGTCCGTCCCCACGGGCACCACCGCCAGGGCATTGGCCCCCGCCAAATTCACCAAGTTGCCCGAACTGTGGCTACCTCCGGCCAGGGCAAAGTCGTAACGGCTGGGGTTTTCAGCCTGGGGAGACAGCCGCCCCCAGAGGTAGATTTCCCGGGGGCCACCGCCCTTGAGGGACTGCTGGGTCACGGCTTCAACAAACTGGGGTTGCCAGCCCTCCGCCCGCCCCGACCGTTTACGCAGGGCGGGTTCCACAAAGCGCCAAAAGCTGACCAGGGCCGACACCGGATTTCCCGGTAGGCCAAAGTACAGCACCGGGAAAGGCTGGCCCGCCGCCGTTGGCAAGGTGGCCACGGTCAGGGGTTTGCCCGGTCTCACCGCCACGGATCGGATGTGCAGGGTTGCGCCGAGATCGGTCAGGATGCGATCAACATAGTCAAAATCGCCCACGGAAACGCCGCCGGAGGAGAGAATCACATCGGCGCGGGTGCGGGCGGCCTGAATCGCCGCCGCCAGGGCATCCGGTTGGTCGGGCACGATCCCCATCCGCACCGGTTCGGCCCCCGCTGCCTGCACCAGGGCCGCTAGGGCGTATTGGTTAGAATCCACAATCTGTCCCGGCGCTAGGGGATCCTCTGGGTTCACCAACTCATCCCCCGTCGAGACAATCGCCACCCGCAGCCGCCGAAACACGGGCACCTGAGGACATTGCGCCGCCGCCAGTACCGCTAATTCTGGCCCGCCCAGGGCCGTTCCCGCTGCTATCAGGGGTTGCCCCGCTCGGTAAAAGCTGCCGCGATGGCGCACAAACTGACCCGGTGGCGGCGCTTCTAGGATAAGCACCTGGTTATCCCGACGCTGGGTCACTTCCTGCATCACCACGGTATCCGCCCCCTCGGGCATCATCGACCCCGTGAGGATGCGGGCCGCTTGCCCCGGGGCCACGGGCTGGGTAGGCGGCTTCCCGGCGGGGATGGTTTCGGTAATAGCTAGGGCCACGGGGCAAGCGGCGCTGGCCCCGGCTACGTCCTGGTGGCGCACGGCATAGCCATCCATGGCTGAGTTGTCCCAGTGGGGCATATCCAGTCCCCCGGTGACGGGCTGCGCCAAAATTCGCCCCGCCGCTGCCGCCAGGGCCACCATCTCAGTGTCCCCTGGTGCTTCGAGGGGGGTCAAAAGGGATAAAATTTTGGCCTCCGCCTCCGCCGCTGGCACCATGGCCCTCATCCTGGGATAAATCGTTCCTTTTGAGGGTAGCGCTCCCCCGAAATCGCGACAAGATCCGCCACCGGCCTAGGGCAGTAGGATCGCCGCACCCGATGGATCGGGCCAGATCCCTCACCGGATTGGGCCTAGCGGGCCTAGAGTTTTTGGCGTAGGGATTCGATGTCGGCCAGCAGATCGGCCTGGGTGAGGCTGGTTTGTTCGCCGGATTGAAGCCACTTGATCTGCACGGTGCCCTGGGCGGCTTCGTCGTCGCCGAGGATGAGGCAGGCGGCGGCTCCGCTGCGGTCGGCCCGTTTGAACTGCTTGCCAAAGGCGGACCCACTGAGGTCGAGATCCACGGAGATCCCTTGCTGACGCAGGGCTTGGGCTAGTTTGAGGGCGTTGGCCTCGGCGGCTTCCCCACGGGACACTACGTAGAGGTCGGGGCTGGGGGCGGAGACCGTTTGTAGTTGAGACAGCAATAGGGTGAGGCGTTCTAGGCCAATGGCCCAGCCCACCGCCGGGGTGACGGGGCCACCCAATTCCTGCACCAACCCGTCATACCGACCGCCGCCGCACACGGTCGCCTGGGCACCGAGGTCGCTGGACTGGATTTCAAAGGCGGTGTGGGTGTAGTAATCGAGGCCGCGCACCAGGCGAGGATTCAGCACAAAGTCAATGCCGAGGTCGCTGAGTTGGGCCAAGACTCGGTCGAAGTGGCGTTTGGAGTTCTCCCCCAGGTAGTCCAAAATGCTAGGGGCATCGGCGGCGATGGCCTGGGTTTTTTCGTCCTTGCTGTCGAGGATGCGTAGGGGATTGCGGCTGAGGCGATCCTGGGAATCGGCATCCAAATCGGCCTTGAAGGGGGTGAGGTAGTTGACCAGGGCTTCCCGGTAGCGCTGACGGTCATCGCGGTCGCCCACGGAATTGAGGTTGAAGGTGAGGTTCTTCAGGCCCAGCCGTTGCAGCAGGTCGGTCGCCAACAGAATCACCTCCACATCGGCCCTGGGGTCGGCGCTGCCCAACACCTCCACACCAATTTGGTGAAACTGGCGCTGACGGCCTTTTTGGGGGCGTTCGTAGCGGAACATGGGGCCGCAATACCACAGGCGCTGCACCCCGCCCTGGGCCTGGAGGCTGTGCTGAATATAGGCCCGCACCACCCCCGCCGTACCTTCGGGGCGCAGGGTGCAGGAGCGATCGCCCTTGTCCAAAAAGGTGTACATTTCCTTGCCCACCACATCGGTGGCTTCGCCGATGCCGCGCTCAAACAGGGCGGTTTGCTCGAAGGTGGGGGTGCGAATTTCTTGGTACACCGCCCGCTGAAACAACTCCCGCGCCGTCGCCTCCACCCATTGCCAGGTGTGGATATCGGCCACCTTCAAATCCTGGCCCACCCGCTGGGGCAGGGGCAAAA
>JALQST010000008.1 GCA_023264315.1 Nodosilinea sp. BSH.14 | reverse complement strand
GGACGGCGTGGTGTCGGAATACCCGATTAACCCTGGCCAGAATGTGATCGTTTCCGACGGTCAGCAGGTGTTGAGCGGATCTCACCTCACCGATGGGCCTGCCAACCCCCACGAAATTCTGGAGGTCTTCTTCGACTACCACATGAGCCTCGGGGAGGGCACCCACGAGGCTGCCCTCAAGAGTTTGCAGGAGGTGCAAAGCTTCCTAGTGAACGAGGTGCAGTCGGTGTATCAGTCCCAGGGGATTGATATTTCCGACAAACACACGGAGGTGATCGTGCGGCAGATGTCCTCCAAGTGCCGCATCGACGACGGCGGCGACACCACTATGCTGCCCGGAGAACTGGTGGAAATCTACCAGGTGGAGCAGGTCAACGAGGCCATGTCGATTACGGGCGGGGCTCCGGCCCAGTACACCCCGGTGCTGCTGGGGATTACCAAAGCCTCCCTGAACACCGACAGCTTTATCTCCGCCGCGAGTTTCCAAGAGACCACCCGCGTCCTCACCGAAGCCGCCATTGAAGGCAAGTCCGACTGGCTGCGCGGCCTGAAGGAGAACGTCATCATCGGTCGTCTGATCCCCGCCGGGACGGGCTACAACGCTTATGAAGACGCTCCAGCGCCGGAAATCGAACCGGGCTACGAGTCTGCGATTTTGGACGACGACCTCCAGGACGTGGTGCTGGATGACCGCACCGCCCGCAGCTACGACCTAGAGGGTGGCCTCAGCATCCTCGCTGATGATGATGAGATGATTGGGGGATCTCCCCTGGATGAGGGCGGTCTGCGCCGTCCTTCGGCTCTGTCGGAGGAGGGTGATGACTTCCTCCGCATGGGCCTCGACGACGATGACCTGCTGATTGATGACCAAACCGGAGATCTATAGCAACGGCTGATCCGAATGAATCCAAGCATCCCGATGTTGGGATCAACTCTCCCTCCCTGTGAGGGGGAGTTTTTTATGCCTGTTGGTCTTGCCCCCGGCATCGAAGGCATCCGCTTAAATGTCGTCAAGACATGACAAAGACGACCCCCCTAGTCGTTGGGGATGAACTCAGATAGAACAGAGAGGGGGCACAGCATCATCTCCCAGGGGAATTGGAATCACGACGGTGATTGTGAGATCCTGGCGGGCAGAGGTGCCGTACATCTGCTGCCGCAGGTCTTTGGCCTTGCCACCGGGATGCATAACTACCGCCAACTGCCATCACTAGGGTTCCAGCGATTGTGAAAGCCTCTTTCAAGCGCCTTAATCATTTTTTTCGCCAGGTTGTTCTGCCCAAGCTGCTCTATCAATCGGAGACTCAAAGCTTGGCCACTGGGGGCAAAATCATCCTCATTTCCAGCCTCTTTGCCGGGGTTTGCATCACCGGACTGAAGGCTCTCCATGTTCTAGAGCCAGCGGAACTGTTCCTGTTTGACCGCATTGTCCGCTCCCTAACCGATCAGGATTTGAATTCTCGAATCACCGTCATTGGGCTGAGTGAGGGGGATCTCCGCCAGTATGGCTGGCCCCTGTCGGACGATCAGTTGGCCAGTCTGCTGGCGAAGATCCAGACCCATCAGCCTCGGGTGGTGGGCCTGGATCTTTACCGCAGCACCTTTCGCCCTCCCGGTACCGAGGCCCTGATTGAACAGTTGGCCGCCCCCAATGTGATCGCCATTGAAAACGTGGGGAATGCCCCTGGGTTGGGGGAGGTGCCGCCGCCGCCCACGGTGGAGCGGGAGCGAATCGGCTTCAACGATTTCCCGACGGATTCGGACGGCATCATCCGACGCAACCTGCTGTTTGTGGGTAGTCCCCCCGATGGCTACTACTCCTTTGGGCTGCGGGTGGTGCTGGCGGATAACCAGCGAGATCCCCTGCCCCTCCAAACCGACGATAACCACCTCTACCTGGGCGACATTCCCATTCGGGTATTGTCGGGGGCCGACGGCGGCTATCAGGCGGTGGACAGTAGCGGCTACCAAATCCTGCTGCGCTACCACAGCCGCCATCAACCTAGCCGCCAACTCTCCATGAGTCAGGTACTGAGCGGCCAATTTGACCCCGCCTGGATCACCGATCAGGTCGTGCTCATTGGCACCACCGCCGCCAGTTTGAAGGATCGGTTTTACACGCCCTTCAGCTTCAACCTAGACGAAGAAATAACCATGTCGGGGGTGGTGATCCATGCCCAGATGGTGAGCCAACTGCTGGATTTGCTGGAAGGCAAGCCCGCCCTGTATCGCTATTTGCCCCCCTGGAGTGAGGGGTTGTGGTTGTTGGGGTGGTGCTTGGCCACGGGTACCCTCGTGTGGGGGCTAAAGCGTCCCAGCTTGATGCTGGGATCGAGCCTGGTACTGCTTTTGGCGGTGAGCACCGTGGGCGTGGTGGCTGTCCACCAGTTGATCTGGCTACCCATCGCTGAGCCCATCGTCGGTATCGTCACCACCACCGCTGCGGTGATTGCCTACAAGCTGTTCTACCGCAGCACCCACGACCCCCTCACCGGCCTCCCCAACCGAGAAGCGTTCCTCAATTTGGTGCAAAAGGCCCTACACCAAGGCCAGGGCGATCCGGAGGCCAATCCCGTGGTTGTGGTGTTCATGGACATTGACCGCTTCAAGGTCATTAATGAAAGCCTGGGCCACCAAGCCGGGGATCAGGTGTTGCGCGTGATTGCCACGCGGCTCACCCAAGCCATGCCCCTGAATGCCCGTGCGGCTCGGGTAGGCGGCGATGAGTTTACCCTGATGCTAACGAACCTCAGCAACGAGGTCGCCGGGGAACGGATGGATGCCCTGCAATATACCCTCTCAGAACCGATTATTCTCCAGGGCCAAAAGCTCCCGAGCGCCATCAGTATGGGCATGGCCATCAGCCAACCGGGCATGGCCCACAAACCCGCCGACCTGCTGCGGGATGCTCACACCGCCATGTATCGGGCAAAAGCCCTAGGCAAGTCACGCTTTGAAGTTTTTGCCATGGGGATGCTAACCGAGGCTGTCAATCGCCTTCAGTTGGAAAGCGACCTGCTCAGCGCCTTGGATAATCAAGAATTTTTGCTCTACTACCAGCCGATTATTCGCCTTGCCACTGGGGAACTGGCCGGGTTTGAAGCCCTCGTACGCTGGCACCAGAAGGATCGGGGCTTTGTGTTGCCCAGCGCCTTCATCCCCGCCGCCGAGGAAACGGGGTTGATTATGGCCCTAGGCCAGTGGATTTTTCGGGAAGCTTGCCGCCAACTCCGCACCTGGCACGAGATGTTTCCCCAGTATCCCAACCTCACTATGAGTATTAACCTGTCCAACCGCCAGTTTGGCCAGTCTGACCTGATTAGCCAGGTGAAAGCGGCTCTCCAAGAAACCCAGGTGCGGGGAGACTGTGTGCGCCTCGAAATTACCGAGAGCATGGTGATGGGCGACGTAGACGCCGCCATTGACCTGATGCTGAAGCTGAAGTCCTTGGATCTCAAACTCGCCATCGATGACTTTGGCACGGGGTATTCCTCCCTCAGCTATCTGCACCGCTTCCCCATGGACACCCTCAAGGTGGACAAATCCTTTGTGGGCCGTCTAGAAAAAAGCAACGAAGACCGGGCCATCATCCACACGATCCTCACCCTGGGCCAGAAGCTAGGGATGGAAGTGGTGGCCGAGGGCGTGGAGACCCTAGCGCAGGTCAACATGCTGAAGCAAGAGCGCTGCGACTATGGCCAGGGCTATTTCTTTGCTAAACCCCTGCCCGTTGAAGAAGCCCAGCGGTTGATCGAGCGCCCCATTATTCACCCCGTTTGAGGCCCAACGCCGCGCCGGGGGCTGGGGCTGCCCGGGGCGACTTCCCAACGCCGCTGATCTACAATGATCCCCATCTCTCATCCCTTGCTCCATCCGGGGGTGTGGGGAATGGGCCGTAAAGTGTCACAATACGTTTAATAACCAAGCCCCTTAAAAATACTGAATTTCTAGCGATGTCAACCTCCGCGAGCGAAGCCACCTTTGAATCCATTGTCCTAGTCTCAGAGGTGCCCGTATTAGTCCATTTTTGGGCTCCCTGGTGCGGGCTGTGTAAGATGATCAACCCGCTTCTGAATCATTTTCAGGCGGAATGGGACGGCCAAATTCGCCTCGTGGACGTGAATGCCGACGAAAATCTCCGCCTCGCCAATACCTATCGCCTATCTAATTTGCCCACCCTGCTGCTGTTTGAAGGCGGCGAACTGCGGCAACGGTTAGAAACCTTCCGCAGCAAGGACGACATGCGCCAGGTGCTTGATAGCTTCATGCACCAGCGCTCCCTCCGCTACGAAATGTCTCCCCTGGTGCGCGTCTATCCCCAGGCTTAAACTCATCCATGGCTCGATCCCACCGTAGGGGCTAGGTCTCCTAGCCCTTGGTCTTGGGAGTAAACGGAATTATCCGACCCAATTAGGGGATCAGATAGCCCTCAAGCAGCAAATCTGGCCCTAGGGATCGCCAGATGAGATCGCGCAGGGGCAAGGCGGCAGACATTTCGGTAATGCCCAGATCCCCCAGGGGCGTGGGCGCATCCTGACCGCCTACCAGTTTGGGAGCCACAAAGGCCCAGACCTTATCAATCACCCCATCCCGAATGGCCTGGGCCGCCAGGGTGCCCCCGCATTCCCACAGCACCTGGGCACAGCCTTGCTCGTATAAGTGCTGCATAACGAGCTTGGGGGTCAGGGGATCGACTACTACCACGTCAACGCCGGATTGGGTGAGGGCTTGGCGGCGTTCCCCGTCAGCGGCAGCACTGGTAAATACCGTCGTCGGGGCCATTTCGGTATCCCAGAGGTGGGCTTGGGTGGGCAGATCCAGGTGACGACTCATCACCACCCGGCGCGGATTGTGGGCACTGTGGCCGTGGCTGGTGAGGTGAGGATTGTCGCAGCGCACGGTGTTACCGCCCACCACCACCGCGTCACACACCGCCCGCAGTTGATGCACCGCCGCCCGTGCCTCTGGCCCTGTCACCCATTGGCTGTGGCCCGTGGCGGTGGCAATTTTGCCGTCTAGGGTCATGGCATATTTCAGCAAGCCCAAGGGACGCTGGCGCAAAATTCGGCACACAAAGGCTTCGTTCAACCGCTGACAGGCCGCTTCTTCTACCCCCACCATCACCTCAGTGCCCACCTGCCGTAGCCGTTCAAGGCCGCCCCCGGCCACCCTTGGGTCTGGATCTACCATACCCGCGACGACCCGCCGAATCCCCGCCTGAATAATCGCTTCAGTACAGGGGGGGGTTCGCCCGGTATGGTTGCAGGGCTCTAGGTTAACGTAGAGGGTCGCGCCCTTGGCCTGATCCCCCGCCTGCCGCAGGGCAAAGACCTCAGCATGGGGCTGGCCCGCACCGGGATGGAACCCCTCCCCCACTACCTGCCCAGCCTGAACTACCACCGACCCCACCAAGGGATTAGGGGCCGTTTGTCCGGCGGCTTGCTGGGCCAATTCTAGACAGTGGTTCATCCACCGCCTATGGATGGGATCGGCAGGATCGGTGGAAAAAAACTCAGTCACAGCGGCTACCACCCAACTCGTTACAACTCAATGCGTCAGCCCCCATCGGCAGTTCTCTATAGTAGTCTTCGACCACCCATAACCTACGACAACTTAACCCACCTCTGGCGATCACCCTCCCAGCGTCAAATCACCCTCTTGATCCCCGCCCATCGGCTATCTTTAGTACGGTACACTAACCCTATCTATGTTCGTGAGTGTGAGCGAGGGGCTGTGATTCCACCGATTGATCTGACGGAGCAGTTCAAGCTAATCCAAGCCGAGGTGAATGCGGCGGTGGCAGAGGTGCTGGCGTCGGGCCAGTATATCAACGGCCCCATTGTTCAGTCCTTTACCAAAGCCTTTGGCCGCTCCGTCGGCACTGACCACTGCGTAGCGTGCAACTCCGGTACCGACGCCCTCTATCTCGCCCTCCGCGCCCTCAACATTGGCCCTGGGGACGAGGTGATCACCTCCCCCTTCACCTTTATTGCCACCGCTGAGGTGATTAGTGCGGTGGGGGCAACGCCTGTCTTTGTGGATATTGATATCGACACCTTCAACCTCGATATCACCGGCCTTGAGGCCGCCATCACCCCCCGCAGTCGCGCCATGATTCCCGTTCACCTGTTTGGCCGTCCGGTGGATATGGGGCCGCTGCTGGATATCGCTAGTCGTCATCAACTGGCGGTGGTGGAAGACTGCGCCCAAGCCACTGGAGCCACCTGGCAGGGCAAGCCCGTGGGTAGCCATGGCCATGTGGGTTGCTTTAGCTTTTTCCCCACCAAAAACCTGGGCGGCTGCGGCGATGGCGGGGCTATTACCACCAACGATCCTGACCTAGCGGCCACCATGACTATGCTGCGGGAGCACGGCAGCCGGGTACGCTACTACCACGAAGCCATCGGCATCAACAGCCGCCTAGATTCCGTGCAGGCCGCGATTTTAGCCATCAAACTGCGCTACCTGGAACAGTGGAATCAGCAACGCGCCCTAGTCGCCCAACGCTACGATGCCCTGCTGGCCGATGTGGAAGGCATTGTGCTACCCCAGGCTCCCACCTTTGGCCAGTCTGTGTGGAACCAGTACACCATCCGAATTGCCGGAGCCACCGCCGACGGACAGGAGCGCAACCAAATCCAGCAGCGGATGCGCGAAGCCGGGGTGATCTCCATGGTGTATTACCCCATCCCCCTGCATCTCCAGGAGGTCTACCAATCCTTGGGCTATAAACCGGGCGATTTCCCCCAATCCGAAGCCGCCGCCCACCAGGTGCTGTCCCTGCCGATGTTCCCCGAACTAGACGCCAACCGCCAGGAGATTATCGCCAACACCCTGAAGCAGGTGCTATCCGAGGTGGGTTTGAAAGCGGCGCAATACTGCTAGGCGCGGAATCCTGAGCCGAGGGTTACGGCAGCGCCATTTCGTTCCATCTGTCACGTCTGATGCAGGCCCTCTGGTCAGCCTATTGGTAGACCTTTCAGGATTGATCTGAGTCAATCCTGGGGCGCAAGGAAGCCAGGGCTCGGGCGGGGGGAAATCATATAAATTTGTTTGTAGTTTTCTATACTAGTCTTAATGGAAAGCAACCAAGCCCGATACTAGAGGCAGTGGTTTCCCCGTTGTCTCTGGCTGGGTAATTCCCCTACCGAAGCCTATCGTGGCTGCGGCATCGTTCTCCAATCCCCTGGAAGAGAGGCAATCGTACTGTGACTGGTGAAGATCCCAATACCCTGTGGGCCTATGATGCCGCTGTCATTGCCCGTCAGTTTCGGTGGCGCTGGTGGACACTCGGCACCCGGATTGTGCAGATCCTCTGGTGGCTGGGCACCTTTGTCTTAGGGCTAAAGTTTGACCAGTGGTTCCACCGCGAGGAACAAAACTGCCAGAAGCGGGCCTCCCAACTGCGGCAGGTATTGATTGACCTGGGGCCAACCTTCATCAAGGTAGGGCAAGCCCTATCCACTCGGCCTGACCTGGTGCGGAAGGACTTTTTGGAAGAACTGACGAAGCTTCAGGATCAGCTTCCGCCCTTCTCCACCCCCCTCGCCAGGGAGATCATCGAGGCGGAACTGGGCTACTCCCCCGAAGAAATTTTCAGCAGTATTTCCCCAACCCCAGTGGCGGCGGCAAGTTTGGGCCAGGTCTACCGGGCGCGGCTGTTTTCTGGGGAAGAGGTGGCGGTGAAGGTGCAGCGGCCTAACCTGCGCCCCTTGCTCAGCCGCGACCTTTACCTGATGCGCTGGGCGGCGGGGTGGATGGCGCGATTTTTGCCCCTCAACCTGGGCCACGACCTGACGCTGATTGTGGATGAGTTTGGCACCAAGCTGTTCGAGGAAATTGACTACCTCAACGAAGGTCGCAACGCCGAGCGCTTTGCCGCCAACTTCAAGGACGACCCCACGGTGAAGGTGCCCACCATCTACTGGCGCTACAGCAGCCATCGGGTGCTGACCCTGGAGTGGATTGAGGGGCGCAAGCTCACCGACACCGAGGGGATGGCCGAGGCTAACCTAGACCAAAATCGGCTGATTGAAATCGGCGTTACCTCTGGGCTGCGGCAACTGCTAGAGTTTGGCTTTTTTCACGCCGATCCCCATCCGGGCAATCTGTTTGCCATGGCCGATGGCCGCATGGCCTACATCGACTTTGGTATGATGGATCAGCTCGATCAGACCACCAAGGAAACCCTGGTGGATGCCGTGGTCTACCTGATTAACCAGGACTTCGAGCGGCTGGGCATTGCCTTTGTCAAACTGGGCTTTCTCACTCCCGAAACCGAACTGGGGCCGATTATCCCCGCCCTCAAGCGGGTGCTGGGGGATGCCATGGGGGCCAAGGTGCGGGACTTTAACTTCAAGACCATCACTGACCAGTTCTCGGAACTGATGTACGACTACCCCTTCCGGGTACCCGCCAAGTTTGCCCTGATTATTCGCTCCCTTGTTACCCAGGAAGGGTTGGCCCTCAGCCTCAATCCTGACTTCAAAATTGTGGATGTGGCCTACCCCTATGTGGCGCGGCGGCTCCTCTTGGGCGAAACTCCGGCCCTGCGCCAACGGCTGCTGGAGGTGATCTTCAAAGATGGTCAACTCCAGTGGCAGCGTCTGGAGAATATGCTCACCATCGCCCGCAGCGACAGCAGCTTCGACGTATTGCCCACCGCCGGACTGGGGATTCGCTACCTGATGTCCGAGGAGGGGCTGCACCTGCGCCGAATGCTGCTGCTGGCGCTGACCGAAAACGACCGCCTCCACACCGCCGAAGTCCAACGCCTGTGGGACTTGGTGAAGAAAGACATCACCGTGGATCGTGTCCTCGGTGCTGCCTGGGGAGCCCTGACGACCTACTCCCTCGACCAAGCCGAACAACTGGTGCCGGGAGTGGGCGGGCTGCGTCAGGTGCTTCAGGTTTAGGGCTGAGACTCAAACTGGCTGGGTTTTTCCCTGGCTTTTACGGACAAGGAAACCTTGTCCCTATGGTTCACTAGATGGGCCATCGGGGTTTCCTGATTCAGATGGAGCGGGAGGTATTCCGGGAAACCTCTCCCCTTATAATTGCAAAAGATTAACTATTGTTTCAGAGCGCTACCCGTGTACTCCCAACCTCCCTACATCCTGCTGCTGGCGGGTTTCCTCGCCGCTGTCACCTCTGGCTATGCCTTCAGCACCGCCCTGCAACAATCCGTCAGCGACTGGAACCAACGGCGCTCCACCCGGATTTTGGCTACCCTGCGCGGGCCACAGCTTAAGGTTCCCTTTTTCGGCATCTGTGCTGGGGTTTGCGTGTTTCTCGCCTCGGGCATTCAGCTTTTCGGCTTTTCGGGAAAAGTGGCCTACGCCATGGGTGCACCGATGACCCTGCTCAGCGGCCTGCTGATTTGGTCGCAGTTGGGCAAAATCCTGGCCATGATCGAAGAAGGCGGCTCCAAAGCCCTAGATCTAGATTCCTTCTAACGCCATCTCAGTCCAAATCCGTATCCCATCCCGCCGATTTCCAAAAGGCAGAATCGTAGAGGCTGCTTTGGCCGAAGGCCGTCAAGGCTAGGGGTATCTTTGCGATTGTCTAGCCCCTAGCATCCACGACGTGCATGATTACACTCTTAACCGATTTTGGCCACCAAGACGCCTATGTCGGGGTCATGAAGGGCGTCATTGCCAGCCGCTGCCCCACAACGCCTATGGTGGATCTCGCCCACGCCATTCCGCCCCAGGATCTTTGGGCGGCACGGTTTCAGTTGTTGAGCGTGTTTCCCTACTTTCCGCCCCACACCGTGCATTTGGTGGTGGTCGATCCCGGTGTGGGGACGGATCGGCGGGCGGTGGCGGTGCGGTTGGCGGGGGGCTGCTATGTCGGGCCGGATAACGGCATCCTCAGCGGGGTGCTGGACGTGGCCCCCGTTCTGGAGGCGGTGGAACTTACGAACCCCACCTACTGGCGACAGCCCCAGCCCAGTGCCACCTTCCATGGACGGGATATCTTCGCCTCCGTGGCGGCCCATGTGGCCAATGGCGTGGCGCTCTCGGCCCTGGGCACCCCCATCCCAGCAGACTCCTTGGTTCGGCTGTCGTTGCCGCCCCTCCAACCCACGGATCTCGGCCTGACGGGCTACCTTCAGTACATCGACCACTTCGGCAATGCGGTGACGACGATTCCCGCTGAGTGCTTGGGGGCTGGCCCCTGGTATTTAGTGTGGCATCAGACGCCCCTGCCCCAGGCCATCGCCTACAACGATGTTGCGCCCGGTTCCCCCCTGGCCTTAGTGGGGAGCCATGGCTTTTTAGAGATCGCCGTGAACCAGGGTAGCGCTCAAGCTCAGTTGGGCCTTGCTGTGGGTGATCCCGTGATCTTGGTACAGCCCTCTGAAGCCACAGGCCAGGGCTAGCGGAGGGAAAACTTGCGCACCGCCAACAGACTGCCCATCAGCCCCACCAGGGTGCCTAGGCCCAGGAGGGCGGTGGCCAGAACAATCATCTGCTGGGGATTGAGGCTGAGCCCTTCCGCCAAAAACTGAATGAAGTCCGCCTGTTGCTCGGCCATTTCGGTGAGGAAGGTTTGGATGGTGAACAGCAGCCCCCAGGCCACGGTGGCCCCGGCAATGCCAAAGGCGGCTCCCTGCAAAATGAAGGGTAGGTAGATCCACAACCGGGTGGCCCCGACTAACTGCATCACCTCAATTTCGCGGCGGCGGGCCAGCACAATCAGGCGAATGGTGGTGGTAATCACAGCGGTGGCCGTGAGGGACAGAATGGCAATGACGATGGCGCTCGTCCACCGTAGACCCTCATTCAACTGGGCAAGGCGGGTAACGGCTTCGTCGATGTAGCGAACTTCGTCCACCCCCTCCAGTTGCTCAAGCTGTTCCGCAATGGCGGGGACGGCCTCGGAATCCCGGGCCTTGACCTTTAGCTCGTCCACCAGCGGATTGCCCTTCAATTGGGCGGTGGCCCCGGTAATATCGGAAACGCCCAAGTCTTGCACCAGTTTGGCCCAGGCTTCTTCCTTCGTGACGGCGGTCACATCCACCACGTTGGGGATGGCCGACACCGTTGCTTGCAGTTCGCTGGCCTGCACCCCGCTTTGCAGATAGGCCGACACCTCAAGCTGACTGCCAAACTGGTTCAGCAGTCGCTCCAGTTGCCAGGTGGACTGTAAACTAATGCCAAACAAAAACAGCAGGACGGTAATGGTGCTGATGGCGGCCCAGTTCATCCAGCCGCCCCGGCGCAGGCCCAGCAGTGTTTCTCGCAGCAGATAGTCTAACTGGGTGAAAAACGAAAACATGGCGACCTCTGCCCATTCTGGGGCCATGGAACAGACCAACGTTATCCACTAGCGCCCCCCAAGGCAGCGCGGGCTGGTCTCGGTGACCTTAGGTATCGATGTCCAAGCATGGTACACCGTATCGACCTGCTAGAGACATGTCAAGGTGGGCCACACCCTAGGGATCTCGGTGGGTTGGGCAAAGTCGCCACCGCGAGGGATGGGCACTAATGGGAAACAACGGTGGCCCGGGCAAGGGATTGGCTGACGCTGAGGACTTCGGATCGAGCCCATTGGTCGGCCTCCAGAATGTCTGCCAAGACGGGTTGGGCGATGTTGTGGGACTGGTGCCGCTCGCAAACCCCTTCGATCACCTTGGGGATGTCCAGAAAGCGGATTTTTTCGTCTAGGAATAGGGCGACGGCCTGCTCGTTGGCGGCGTTGAGGACGGCGGTCATGGTGCCCCCGGCCCTTCCGGCGGCGTAGGCCAATTCCATACAGGGATATTTGGCATGGTCGGGTTCGCGGAAGGTGAGGTTGCCTGCTTTCACCAGATCCAGCGGTTCCCAGTCGGTGTAGATGCGATCTGGCCAGGAGAGGGCGTAGAGCAGGGGCAGGCGCATATCCGGCCAGCCCAGTTGGGCCAGCACCGAGGTGTCTTGCAGCTCAATCAGCGAGTGAATAATGCTTTGGGGATGGATGACGATATCAATGTGGTCGTAGTCCATGCCAAACAGGTAGTGGGCTTCGATCACTTCCAGCCCCTTGTTCATCAGGGTGGCGGAATCGACGGTGATTTTGCGCCCCATCGACCAGTTGGGATGCTTCAGGGCATCGGCGACGGTCACTTGCACCAGCTTTTCCACGGACCAATCTCGGAAGGCACCACCGGAAGCCGTCAGCAGAATACGCCGCAGCCCCCTCTGGGGCACCCCCTGCAAGCACTGGAAAATGGCGGAATGCTCGGAATCGGCGGGCAGCAGCTTCACCCCGTGCTTTTCCACCAGGGGCAGCACCGCTGGGCCTCCGGCAATCAGGGTTTCCTTGTTGGCCAGGGCGATATCTTTCCCGGCCTCAATCGCCGCTAGGGTGGGCAGCAGTCCGGCACAGCCCACAATGCCGGTGACGACCGCTTCAGCATCGCCATAGCGAGCCACTTCCACCACGCCCTCTTCCCCCGCTAGGATTTGGGGCATGGGGTCTAGCCCCGCTAGGGCCTCCCGCAGTTCCCCCACCCGGTCGGCGTTGCAGATGGCCACAATTTCGGGCCGAAACTGCCGCACCTGCTGGGCCAAAAGCTCCACATTGTTCCCTGCGGCGATCCCCACCAGACGAAACTGGTCGGGGTGATGCTCCAAAATATCTAGGGTTTGGGTCCCAATCGACCCGGTTGATCCAAGCAGGGTAATGGCTTTCACAGGCATCCTCAGGGCTAGGTGGGCGATGATTCTAGAATCTCATGTTATGGGAAGCAACACCCGACCCCAGCCCCACCGCCGCGAAAACTTTTTGCGGTGCGCCCTAGGGAGTTTTGGCCTGGGGCCAGACCTTGCTTAGTGCCGTGTAGAACAGGGCGGCGGAAACAATACCGTTGATGGGCACAATGCCCCAGCCCATTTGGCTTGACCCGTAGGCGATGGCCGACCCTAGGACATAGGCGAGAATCCCAGGCCAGTGGAAGGCGGGCTGGGGGGTGTCGAGGTCGGGAAACTGACCGCGCCAGTGAACCCAGTAGTCGGCCATGATGATGCCGCCGATGGGGGGAATGAAGGTGCCCAGCAAAATGAGATAGTTCACCAGCATGGCGTAGATGCCGCCCCAGGCCATGAACAGCGCTAGGGTGGCCCCGCCCAGCACAAACAGGGTGCGCTTGCTGGTGCGGAACATATTGGCTCCGGCGATGGAAAAGGCGTAGATGGTGTTGTCCTGGGTGGTCCACATATTCAGGAAGAAAAGCACCAGCCCGCCCACCAGCAAGCCCTGCTGGGCCATCACCTGCACAATGTCGGGCTCGCCGTAGATCTTGGCGCAGAAGGCCCCGGAGAAAATTAAAAAGCCATTGCCCAGGAAAAAGGCGATTAGGGTGGCGATAAAACCCACCTTGCCGTTGCGGGCAAAGCGGCTCCAGTTGGTGGCCTGGGTGCCCCCGGAGACAAAGGTGCCCACAATAATGGTGATGGCGGCACTGAGGGGGAGGGGATCGTCGATGGCCAGGGCTTGCAGTCCGGCAAACCCGCCCACATCCCGCGCCGCTATGGAGAGGCTGATCCCCATCAGCAGCACCATGGCGGGCACCGCTAGGCGACTGAGCCAATCCATCGCCGTATAGCCAAAGTAGGCGGTGGAGCAAAAGGCATAGGTGAAGAACAGAATCACTAGCCCATTCCAGGATTCAGGCATCCCAGCGAGCGTGTTCAACAGCTCAGCCATGAGGGCAGACCCCCAGGCATACCAGCCAATTTGGGTGAAACCCAGGATGAAATCCACCCAGCGAGATCCCGCATTGCCAAAGCTGAAGCGGGCCATCAGCACCGTGGTGAGTCCGGTGTTTCCGGCGATATAGCCCAGCAGGGCGGCATAGATCCCCAGGATTAGGTTGCCGATCAGAATGAGGCCAATCAAGTTAGGCCAAAACTGAAACGAGGGGCCAACCAAGCCCCCCGCAAACAACGTGCCGGAATAGAGGGTGAACCCGGCCAAAATAGGGGCCAGGGAGATGAAGGAGCGACGGGCTGAGGCCGGAACTGGGCTGAGGGGATAGTCCTCATTGCTCTTGCGAGGTGGGGCAGAGGGGGGATCGGTGAGGGTTGTCATGGCAGTGGGGAGAAAAGGGCACTTGGCGAAATTGTAAAGAGCCCTTGAGGTAAGAAAAGTGTTCTCTACAACAGTCACCCTACTCACCCCGGAGCGCCCGATCCTAGACCGTGCTTCCCTGGGTTGTGCGCATCTGGGCCAGGATGGCCTGGGCCGATGCGGTAGGGTTTTCGGCCTCCATCACAGCGCGGACAATAGCAACCCGTCGGGCTCCCGCTTGCAGCACCTCCCTGAGGTTGTTGGCATCAATGCCGCCGATGGCAAACCAGGGCACCGGGGCATGGGCGACGGCATAGCGCACGTAGTCTAATCCGGCGGCGGCTTTGCCCGGTTTGGTGGGGGTGCTATAGACCGGGCCAACTCCGATGTAGTCGGCTCCTTCGCTGAGGGCACGGTTCATTTCTTCGGGGTTGGTGGTGGAGCGACCAATGATCGCTTGGGGGCCAAGTAACCGCCGCGCCACGGCAACGGGCAGATCCGTTTGGCCGAGGTGGACGCCATCGGCCCCCACCGCTAGGGCCAGATCCACCCGGTCGTTGACCAAAAACAACGCCTGATAACGATGGCAGAGATCCCGCAACTGTTGGGCGCGTTGGAGCCGTACCTCGTCTTCGGTGTTTTTGTCGCGATACTGCACCAGGGTGATGCCCCCCTTCAGGGCCGCTTCCACGGTGGCGATCAGGGTGTCCTGGGGCGACGTAACCAGGTACACCGACGCCTGCCGCAGCCGTTGCAGCCGTTGCGTCCGCTGCCCTCCCATCAGGTCGCTTTCTAGGGTGTAGACCTGGTAGCGCATGGCTTTGCAGGCGGCGGCAAAGTCGGGGCGGTAGAGTTTGCCGTATTCCTCCAGCACCCGCAGCGCCTCCTGCACCCGGCACAGATTAGCCTGAAGGACGGCCCGGAGGTCCTCCCGTTCGGCCTCCTGGGCATGGGTGAGGGCGGTGCCCGGATCGCCGGGGGTATCGCGGGCTTGGCGCAGATCGTCGGTGTGCCACTGGGCGAGGGTTTGGCGCAGGTGCTTAATCTGCTCGGTGTGGGCGGCATCGTTCAGCCCAAAACGACACCATTCTTCCAGGATCCGTAGCCCCTCCCTGGCCCGATCTAGATTGGCGTCGAGGATGCGATACACCGCTCGCTCGGAGACCGTGGGCACCGGGGTAGCGGCGGCAACGGCAGAATCAGCAATGGAGGAATGGGATCTTGGAACCTGCATGGACGGTTGTATTTCAAATAGAGACGCTTTCCCATCCTAAGGTTGGTCAGCCCTCTCGGCTAGCGTTCCTCAACGATGCGATCCGGACTGAGGAAGGACATCCCCTGCTGGGACGCTGTACGCCTTCCCAGATGCTCTAGGTGGGCGGCAAGAGGGTGACCGATGTTGATGCAGCACTCGCGGGTAGGGGCTGGCTGTGGGCCAAGGATGAGCGTAGTCTAGGCAAGGTGAGTTCAGAGGTTGGAGAATAACCTAGGAGAACATGAGCCTTGTCTACTCAGTTTTTAGGCCGGTATTTAACCCTAGGGGAGTTCTGTACCTGTACACAAACCTATCAACGATTGGCGGATCACATTGATCCATTTCCCAAACATCTTGCGGAAACCCTGCCTGCGCTGGAGGCGCTGTGTCAGGCCATCGTTGACCCGGTAATAGACCAGTTTGGCCGGGAGCGCTTTCAGCTTACCTACGGCTTTTGCTCGGCAGACCTCAATCGCTGGCTGGCCAAAAAAGACCCCGCTACCGGGAAAAAGTACGGCATTGCCACCCCCAGCCTCGAACAGCACATGGCCCACGAGGTGAACCGTAATGGACGGTACTACTGTGAACGCCTGGGGGCCGCCTGCGATTTCAGAATCCTCGAACTGCCCAGCGATGACCTGGTGCGGTGGATTATGGCCCAAGGGTTGCAGGGCAATCGCATCTAATTTGGTATAAGTAGACCTACCCCACGGGATCCCGTCTCACGATACCTTTGGGCGAGTGATGGGGGCACTAGACCCGCAAGCTTTGGAGGCTGGTTTCTTAGCCTGGGTGAGCGGCGTCAGGGAGAGCTTAGGCCTGGAATTCATCCATATTGATGGGAAAACCGCCCGAGGCTCCTATGACCGGGAGGGGCATTTGAAAGCCCTGCACAGCGTGAGTGCTTGGAGTAGTGAGCATGGCCTAGTACTGGCTCAACAGCGGGTCGACTCCAAGTCCAATAAGATCACGGCCGTCCCCGTGCTGCTCAAACTCCTGAACCTGAAGGGGACGGTCGTAACCCTAGATGCCATGGGCACTCAGACGGCAATTGCAACTCAGAACAAGCCAGCCGAAGGGGACTATGTGTTGGCCCTCAAAGGGAATCAAGGGACCCTGAGTCGGGCGGTCGAGACCTGGTTCGAGCAGGCAGAGGCCAGCGGTTGGGACGGCATTGACTATGCCTACCATGAGACCCTGGAGTCGGGTCACCATCGGATTGAGACCCGTCAGGTTTGGACAGTGCCGGTCAGTCAATTACCGCCGTTGCCCCGTCAGGCGCAGTGGACGGGATAAGGCAATTAATCGAGGTGCCCGTAAGACTGAAACGGGCGATTGGCGAATCATGAACTATCAAAAGGGCGATACTATTGAACTCAAAAGTATTAATTTTTCCTGTCAGATTCAAGAAATCTATGAGGACATTGTATTCAGCGAGTCATAATCCATTGTCGGGCACTGGACTGCTAAACAATGACAATCTTTCAGAAGCCTTACTGGACAAGGGTTTTAAGCGCTGTCATATGAGCAAGTAGGCATTCTTCTAACCTGCCCCACAGTGCATCACCCATGGGCGTCAGGCTTTGTAGAAAGGGCGTTTGACCACCTGGGCTGGACGCTGTTGGCCACGAATATCCACCGCTAGGGATTGCCCAATTCTGGCGAGGTGACTGGGCACATAGGCCAGGGCAATGGGCGTACCCAGGGTTGGCGATAGCGTACCGCTGGTCACAATGCCTACCGTTTCGCCGTTATGGAGGACGGGGTAATCGTGGCGGGCGATGTGGCGGTCGGAGAGGGACAGGCCCACCAATCGGCGGGATAGGCCTTCCGACTTTTGCTGTTCTAGGACGGGCCGACCGATGAAGTCACCCACTTCGTCCAAATGTACAAGCCAGCCGAGACTTGCTTCCAGGGGGCTGGTGGTGTCATGGATGTCTTGGCCGTAGAGGGCCATGGCAGCTTCTAAACGCAGGGTATCGCGAGCACCCAGGCCGCAGGGAGTCACACCTGATCCTAGCAAGGTATCCCACAATTTCCCAGCGGTGGCGGGGTCGAGCATGATTTCAAAGCCGTCTTCTCCGGTATATCCGGTGCGGGCTAGGAATGCGGACTGGCCGAGTACAGTGCCATCTACATGGCCAAAGCGTTCCACAGTGGAGAGATCTTCGGCCACATAGGTTTGCAGAATCTCAACGGCCTTTGGCCCCTGAACCGACAGCAAGGCAAAATCGCTGGACTGATCCACTACCTCCACCCTAGTGCCGCTCAGATGGTCTAGAAACCAAGCTTTGTCTTTGTCGGTGGTGGCGGCATTAACGATGGTGAACACCTGCTCAAGGCCCGATTCATCCCGATCCTTTAGGTAAATAATGAGGTCGTCGATGATGCCACCCTGGGGATTGAGCAGCACTGTATATTGGGCTTTGCCGGGAGTGAGTCGGCCTAGGTTCGAGGGTACCAATCGTTGCAGTGCGGCTAAGACTCCGTTGCCACGAAACAGAATTTTGCCCATGTGGGAAATATCAAACAGTCCGGCCTGGATGCGAACAGCCCCATGTTCCTGCTTGATGCCGCCAAACTGAACAGGCATCTCCCATCCGGCGAATTCAGTCATTCGGGCTTTAAGGTCTACGCAACGAGAATAGAGAGGCGTTTGGCGTAGGGACATAACCATACGTTGGTTAAATGATTCAGCTAGTATACCGACTATTTTTAGACCCCCTATAAAAGCTGTATATTCAATGGGATCATTCTAAAGCCCCTGCATGGCCAATGCTAGAGAAGGCGCTTTGAACTATGGCCGTGCGAACAATGGATGGATGTCAGGTTAGGGGCATTGGGGGATGTTCCCGATGAACAAGCCCGTGGATGTGGAGGGATCGCCTGGACTACAGGCTGACACGGGTATCCAAGGGGCTAGGCACGGCGTGTATCCTGGGGAATTGGTCAAGGGGAGTGACTGAAAGTAGAGCGCCCAAAGGAATGACTACCCAGGGTTAGCCTTTCGAGATTCTCTGAACCTGACCTATTCAGGATTGGCCTCGGCGCAGGCGTCTGCATCTTCAGGGTAGCTATCCAGAAGTTCATCCACGTTAATATCATCACCGTCTTGAAGGACGCCATATTCGGCCAAGGTGGCAAAGAAACAGGCGCAAGCGGGGCCATTCAAACCATAGTCGGCGCAGGTATTCAACACGTCTTCCGACAGCGTCACTTCCTGAGCTCCGGCCATGAGTGCGGTGGCACCACCTAGACCAAGGGTCGTCGCTAACGCCAGGGAAAACTTGACAATGTGGGACATCGCTGAGGCTCCAAAAAAGGACATGAGACCATTGTTTTAACATAGGATATCCGCCTTTGAAAAGATAGCTTTGCGTTGAAACCTTACAGGGCACCTCGATGAATTGCCATTTGGCGACCTTCCAAAGGCTAGAACCCTTGAGATCACGTTGCCACTCCCAGAAAAATCTGTATTTTTCGAGGTACCCTACAGGAACTTTATGCCATCGAGATGGGGTCGCTGAATTGACCGAGACCAGAGGCGCGAAACCGCCGCTGGACGATCCAGGTAGTGGGGGCGCAAAACTTGCCAAACGGCTACAAACCAACGGTGAGCGGCTTCGCTGGAGGGACCACGGTAGCGACATAAAACGCCCTTTTGTAGGCGAGAAACACCGATACTTCCGGGCTGATTGCTGGGCCAGAGTTCCCGTGGGCTGGCGACCTGTTCGGGGCTGGGCATCCACCCGACAACGGCCAAACTCCCGACTACCGCGTGACCTGCCAATCCATTAGGACTGTCCAAAGCCGCACTGCCCCCCGCTATCTGTTGCCGATCCACCCACAGCGGTACATCTCCTTGCCACACCTCCAGGTCAGAGCGCCAGTGGCCTTGGGTAAATCGTTCCCCCCCAGCGCTGCGGCCAAACCGCGTCACATCCCAGCCGCACCAGACCGCTTCCTCTGCCAGGTTCACCCGCACCCGCTGCCGATATTGGGCACCGCTGAACACAATCGTGTCCTGGGGAAACCACTCCAGGGAACTGCCGGGATCGAGAGTCAGGGTGACGGTTTGCTCGGTGAGGTCAAGGGTTTTGGTAGCGTCCACCGCTGCCTCCAGTCCACCCCCGGTACCGTAGATTTTGTTGGCCGCTGCGGTGGTGATCAGGGCATGGCTGTGGGGATGGGTGTGGGTGTGGATGGTGAGTTGGTCGCCGCCCACCATGCCCCCCGCCGTGTGGACGATCACGCTATGGCACACCTCCGGCCCCTCGGGATACAAGGGCCGCTGCACCTTGAGGGGCGCGTGGGTAAAGCTGCGGGTGGGGACGGTTTTGTGATCCCGCTGGTCGTAGACGAAATCGGCCTTGCCGTGCCAGCCCTGCCGTGTTGCGGATTCCGCAATGTCAACCTGTGCCACCATTTTTTGATTCCATTACACGACATCACCCGACCCAAAGCTTGCCCCTGCCCGAAGCTATAGGAAGGTATTGGCCACTTCCCCAGTGGCCTCGCGGGGAATGCGTTCCCACCGAAAAACCGCAATATCCGGCACCGTGGAGCACTCGCCAAAGGTGCAGCGCAATTCTGGAAAGGCACGGGCGACGCGGCTGGGTTTCACCACGGCATTGATCGCCGCCACCAGTTCGCCTTGAATCACACTATGTTTTCCTTGGGGCATGGGCTTTTGCCAAATCTGGCCATCCAGGTATTCGCTGGCGGGTTTGGTCTCTGGCAACTGCAAAAACTCGGCCAAGGTTAGGACTTTCGGTGGTGTTTGCACCATGGTCAATCAAGCCTCTCTCATCCAGCGTTGGCATCGGCTGAACATCGTTTTTCCTAGCGCGGCGGAGAACCCGTGGGTACGGAGGAAAATTCCATTAACCGGGTTTGGGTTCGCAGATTTTGGCAGCGCATCAGTTCCGTTTGGGTGGGCACCCGACGCCCCTCCAGGGCAGGTACCGCCTCGATGGCGCGAATCAGGGCATTGGCGGCATCGGGTTGGCTATAGCCGCGCCGTTGGGCCACCTGCACCGCCCGATCATCAGCCGCCATCTCCGTTGAGGGGCCATTCACGCCGCGCCACAGTTGCCAACCCGCTAAGGCCGTCACGCCCCCCGCCGCCAACAGACCCACGGCATCTCCCTTTATTAGTTCCAGTACGCCCCCGGCCAGCCCAGCCCCGGCGAGGAGCTGATAGCCATTAGGCTTCAACAGGTTGGCCAGCATCACCCAGCTAATGGTGCGAAGAAACAGCAAATCCCGTTCGGCCACAGCGAGGTGCTGCCACAGTTCCATATTGAGGGTGACAGGGTGGCTAGACTGCCAAGGACGCGGAAATTCTGCCTTAATCACCGGAATTTGGTGATCCTTGAGGATGATTTTTATCTTCATCCGGGCCGAGGCTGGCATCAGTTCCTTCAGCCGCGCAATTTCGACATTAGGATTGACCACATTAGGGTTGACCACAGCAAGGATTATCCCAACAAGGTATCTAAATCGAGGCACCCCTAGCCTACCATAGCTAACCCAGCCCCTAGGACAGCGCCCTACACCAACGCCAACGCTGCTTTCAGACGGGCCACATCAAAGCCACGCTGGCGCAGAATCGCCCAAGACTCCATCAAATCCGGGCCTTGCAGGGCACCCATCAGCGCCGCCCGCAGGGATTTCATCACCAAGCCTTTTTTCACCCCCTGGGCCTTGGTGACGTCGTTCACCAGGGCTTTGAGGTCGTCCAGGCTGGCGGGGTTCTGGCTGGTCAGGCCGTCCACAATGGCCTGAATCACTGGGGCCACGCCCTCTAGCTGCAACTGGGCCTTGGCGTCGTCGGCAAAGGGCAGGGTTTCGCTGAAAAAGAAGCGGCTTTGCTCCACGGCATCGGTGAGCCGCGTCAGGCTGGGGCCAATCAGCGCCATCAGCAACAGCAGCCAGTCACGATCCGCGTCAGCATCCACGGTGTACCCAGCCTCCTGGAAGTAGGGCAGCACCAGATCCAGCAGGGCATCGGGTTCCATGTCGTGGAGGTATTGGCTGTTCAGCCAGTCCAGCTTGTCCCAGTCGAACTTGGCCCCGGCCTTGTTGACCCGATCAAAGCTGAACTGTTTGGCGGCGTCTTCCAGGGTAAAGCGCTCGTTGGCATCGGGGGCCGACCAGCCCAGTAGGGTCATGTAGTTGGCCAGGGCGGGGGCAACAAAGCCCATCCTTTGGAAGTCAGAAATCGACGTCACCCCATCCCGTTTGGAGAGTTTTTGCCCGGTTTGGTTCAAAATCAGCGGCGTATGGGCAAAGGCGGGCACCGTGGAACCCAAAGCTTCGTACAGCAAAATCTGCTTCGCCGTATTGGCAATGTGGTCTTCCCCTCGGATGACGTGGGTGATGGCCATGTCGATGTCATCCACCACCACCGCCAGGTTATACAAGGGCTGGCCGATGGTGTTGGCCGAAGCGGCCCGAGCCACCACCATATCGCCACCCAGGTCGCTGGCCTGCCAGGTGACGGGGCCGCGCACCATGTCGTTCCAGGTAATCGTGCGGCTGTCGTCAATTTTGAAGCGAATCACCGCCGGACGGCCCTCGGCCTCGAAGGCGGCCTGCTGTTCTGGGGTCAGATCCCGGTGGCGGTTGTCGTAGCGGGGGGCTTGTCCCTTGGCCTTTTGGGCCTCCCGCATGGTGTCTAGTTCTTCGGGGGTGTCGTAGGCGCGATAGGCCAAGCCCCTGTCCAGCAGAGTTTGAATCGCCTGACGGTACAAATCCAACCGCTGGGACTGAAAAAACGGCCCCTCATCCCACTCCATGCCCAGCCAGCGCAGCCCCGATAAAATATTTTCGGTAAACACCGGCTTTGATCGTTCCTCGTCGGTGTCTTCCACTCGCAGGATGAACTGGCCCCCTTCGTGGCGGGCAAATAGCCAGTTAAACACAGCGGTGCGGGCCGTACCAATGTGCAGATTCCCGGTGGGGCTGGGGGCAATGCGAACACGGACAGTCATGGGATTACCTGCACTCTCAACAAGGGACGGCCTCCTATTGTAACCTCAGTTCTGCTTCCGCTTAGTGCCCTGAGTCCTGACCTAGACCGTCGCTCGCTAACGGCAGAATTTGGGCTCCCGTGATATGCTGGGCGCAGTTAGTTGATGGTTGACTTGCCGCCTGCGTCAGATTTGTCTTAGGTCTAGGTACATCTCCAGAAAACTGCATGGCCCTACATTTTATTGTTTGGAGATGGTTCTATGTCGATCTATGTTGGCAATCTGTCCTTTGATGCCACTCAGGCGGATATCAGCGAAGTCTTTGCCGAGTACGGCAGCGTCAGCCGTGTGAGCTTGCCCACCGACCGGGAAACCGGACGCCCCCGGGGGTTTGCCTTTGTGGAAATGGGCTCTGAGGCAGAAGAAGACGCCGCCATCAGCGCCCTAGACGGGGCCGAATGGATGGGCCGCGACCTGAAAGTGAACAAAGCTCGCCCCCGCGAATCTCGCCCCTCCGACGGTGGCTGGAACAACAACCGTCGCCGCTAGGGTGTCGGCCAAAAATATTCGGGTATACCCAATCCGTGCCCTGGGATCTGCCTCGGCCATCCTGGGGTACGTTTGTTTTGCCTGTATTGTGCCCCATTTCATTGATTGTTGTTACGTTAAGGAGCACCCATGGCCCAAGTTGTTTTGGGAGAAGACGAAAATATTGAATCAGCCCTCCGCCGCTTTAAGCGCAAGGTATCCCGGGCCGGAATTTTTTCTGATATGCGAAAAAATCGCCATTTTGAAACCCCCATCGAAAAGCGCAAACGCAAAACTCTGGCTCGCCACAAACAACGCCGCTGGGGTTCCAAGCGCTAGGGGATGGATCGCTGGGCTGCATCCGTCCGTCGTTTAGGGGTAGGCTAGGGGCAAATTTCCCTCTGAACAGACTGAATTGCCCCATGAAAGTTGCCGTTTTTAGCGCCAAACCCTACGACCAGGTCTCCTTCGAGCAGACCAATGCCGCCTACGGCCACGATTTTACCTTCCTCGAAGCCCGCCTCACCCCGGCCACCGCGTCTCTCGCCCACGAAGCGGAGGCAGAGGCCGTGTGTGTGTTCATCAACGACGAGGTGAACCGCACGGTTTTGGAAAAGCTGGCGAAGCTTAGCATTCGCCTGGTAGCCCTGCGATGTGCGGGATTTAATAACGTGGACGTGGCGGCGGCGAGGGAGTTGGGCGTTACCGTGGTGCGGGTGCCCGCCTATTCCCCCTATGCCGTGGCCGAGCACGCCGTGGGGCTGATTCTCATGCTGAATCGCCGCCTCTACCGGGCCTACAACCGGGTGCGCGATGATAACTTTGCCCTGAATGGGCTGCTGGGGTTTGACCTCCATGGCAAAACCGTCGGCATTGTGGGGACGGGGAAAATTGGCCAGTGCTTCGCCCAGATTATGAAGGGGTTCGGCTGTCGGCTCCTGGCCTACGATGTTGACCCGAACCAAACCTGCTTGGATTTGGGCGTCACCTACGTTGACCTGCCGGATCTCTTTGCCCAGTCCGATGTGATTTCCCTCCACTGCCCGCTGCTGCCCGCCACCCACCACCTGATCAATGCCGACACCATTCAGCAGATGAAGCCCGGGGTGATGCTGATCAACACCAGTCGTGGAGCCCTGATGGATACCAAGGCGGTGATTGAGGGGATTAAGGTGGGCCAAATTGGCTATCTGGGCACCGATGTCTACGAGGAGGAGGAGGAATTGTTCTTTGAAGACCTCTCGGACACGATTATCCAAGACGATACCTTCCAGCTTTTGCAGTCCTTTTCCAACGTGGTGATCACCGCCCACCAAGCCTTTTTTACCCAAGAGGCCCTCGTCAATATTGCGGAAACGACCCTGGCCAATATCAGCACCTTTGCCGCCGGAG
>JALQST010000089.1 GCA_023264315.1 Nodosilinea sp. BSH.14 | reverse complement strand
CCCAACCCGTCGGGGGGCTAGGAATCTCTGGGGAAATCGTGGGACAATGCCCTCCTAGGGACGAGATCGGCGGGTATCGTAGGATGCTGACGCTGGCCTGGTCACGATGTCCACTTACTGCGTCCATTGACTGCTATCGCCATGTTTAATCTAGGTTGGCCTGAGGTTGCGATTGTGATTGGCGTTGCGCTGCTCATCTTTGGGCCAAGGAAAATTCCCCAGTTGGGTGGGGCCTTAGGCAAAACCCTGCGGGGCTTTAAGGAAGAGATCAATAGTGCTAAGCCCAGCGAGACGGATCCCTATGAAGAGGCCGAGGACGCCGACTACCGCTAATGGCCCCTTGATTTTGTGGAACCGGAATGATCGTTGTTGTACCAGTCGCCAGCCCCGCCACACCGGGAAGGAAGCCCTTTAAAATAAAAGTGTTCGACCACTGAAAGCCCCCTGGGATCGGAACATTTACCTGTGAGAATGCTGATTAGGTAGGCATTTGCTAGTGCTCAATTGCCCCCAAGTGGACGATAGCCATTGTGTACTTGCATTCTCCAGAGTCAAAACTATTTCCTGAGGAATGAGGGGGTAAAGGCGTCGAGATAAATACGGAATCCAATTTCAAAATATCCCCATAGAATTAAGCAATATCCGTACAATCACCCATGCGCCAGATAAGCTAATCGTAGTTGGCCCTGGGAAGATGGTGACGGATCGTGGCGACGTGGGGAAAGTGATGATGCCGGAGACACGCTGGGGCGGGGCCAAACTGCCGACCCTTTCAGACCCGAGCATCCTGGGTTTCTTCGTCAAAAAAGTCCTTGATCAAAAAGATTCATCATTTTTGAAAAAAGTGGCTATCATGGCCGATTAAGATTCGGTTCTGTCAGCCAGGAATTGGCTTTACGGTAGGCATTGTGGCCGTTTTCGCCCTGTATGTTCTTCAGGTCTCACCATGATTAGCGTGGTTGCTCCTCCCCGACCCATCCCCCAACCCCAACTTCCTCCCACGGTGTCTCAAGTCGTCCGCAATCCCATTAAGGAACGGGCAGCGGTGGGCTATTTTCGAGACTTGGCCCTGTGGCTGAATGAACCCTTGGTAAATCAGGGAATTTTCGTGCAGGTGCAGGCCGACGACCGACCAGGCTGTCTTAAGCTTACGGTGGAGTTTGAGCGATCCCCGATCCAGGATCGGTTGACTCGATTTCTGTGCCATCGCATCTGGCAGCTCAACTCGGAGTTAATTGAAGGGATCTATGTCTTGGCGCGTCCGGTGGGGTGGCAGCGGGTGCTTTGGAAGCAGCGGATCAAGATTTCGACCCCGGCCCTGCGGCGACGGAAGGCCCAGGAACAACTGACCCAGGCGGCACGCACCCCGGGATCGGCCATTCCCTACGCCCAGGGCACCCCCCGAAAACGACGACGGGCACGGCGACGGACACCCTCCGTCTTCCTCACCGGCCAGCGGTTCAAAGCACTTCGCACCCTAATGCTGACAGGGTCGGCGGTGGCGGCTTTTGTCCTCGGCTGCTTGCTGGAGGTTGCCCTGTCGGGGCCATCCCCCAGTTTGTCCACCTTCTCCGCCCAGGCCACCTTGTCGGAAACCCGACTTGAGGAGAAGAATACGTCCGGCCTATCCCCTCAGTTCTCAGCATCCCAGGGGCTTGCACCCGAGATTCCGACGACGGATGGAACAATGGATCCGGTGGGACGAACCACCAGTACTGTAGCGGCTCCAGCGGCGTTTCCCCGCCCCCCGCAATCGACCAATGCGGGGCCTCGGCCTTTGGTGGTGAATACGGCCCTGGAGCCCGTGGCGGTGATTTCCCACACCAAGCCGAGTCCGGTACCGCTGGATCAAGTCACGCTGGCCTTCGGTGGCGATATTTCCTTGGAGGATCTGAACTTTGCCCAAATTGAGGAAGAGGGCGGCTTCTTTGCCGATGTGGAGGATTATTTCCAGGCGGATGTCTCCCTGGTGAACCTAGCCACCCCCCTGGCCACGGCGGCCACCAGTTTAGATGAGGAATTTCGGCACCAACTGCGTCCCGAGGCGGCGCAAATGTTGGCCAATAGCGGTGTGGATATTGTCAACCTCACCCACAGCAGCCTGATGCAGTACGGTACCGAGGGGCTGACCGAGACACTCATGGCACTTGATAGCAATGGGCTATACCGGGTAGGGGCAGGGCGCAATGCCATCGAAGCCCGTCGGCCTGAAATCCTCGATGTGAAGGGCAAACGCATTGCCTACCTGAGCTATGCCATGGGGGGGAATAACGCCGCCATGGACACCAGTGCCCTGCGCGAGCGGGCTGGGGCCAATAATACCAATAATGAAGTGGTGGCGCGGGAGTTGGAAAACTTCAAGCGTTCTACGGCATTCCAGGATCGGTCTGGGTTTAACGCCCAAAATATGCCGGAAATTGTGCAGGATATTCAGGCTATTCGGGATCAGGTGGACTGGATTGTGGTGAATTTCCGCTGGGTCGATCACCTGGAGGAAACGCCGAATTTTGTCCAAACGAACCTGGCTCGCCTCGCCATTGACCAAGGGGCCGATCTGGTGGTGGGCTACCATCCCACCGTCATCCAAGGGGGCGAAATCTACAAAGGACGGCCTATTGCCTACTCCCTGGGGGATTTTGTCTTCAAGCCAGATCAACCCCTGGCCGATCAAGACTCCGCCATGCTGAAGGTGGCGCTCCACGAGGATCAGATGCAGGTGGAGTTTGTCCCTGTGCGCATCCGTGACTCGCGGCCCCATACCCTTGGTGGCGAGGCCGGTCACGCCCTGCTGGGTCGCATCCAACGGGCTTCCTCCCAGTTTGATACCCCCCTCCAGCCCTCGGTGGTTTTAGACCTTAAGGCTCCGGCAGTGTCAGCCCCCGAATCCCTCGATCCGAACAGCCCCTTCGTGACCCCCGAGGCCGAAGATACCTTAATGTTGGATGCCCCGGCCTCAGAAGCAGCCACCCCGGACGCCAAGGCAGACACCCCCAGCGACCCCGCCGCCGAAGATTCCCCAGCGGTGGCCCCTGATACCCTGGAGATGCCCATGCCTGAAGGGGTGCCCAATCTGGATTTGCAGCAGATTCACCAAAACTTACAGGAATGGGGGCCGAAACTGTCGCCTAAGGATCAGGAATTTCAGCCCGTTCCCCAAAATCGATCCGGGGCAGCAGAGAGCACCCTAGAAGCCCAGGCCCATCCCGATTTGCTGCAACGTTTCGCAGACTCCCTCCGTGCACCCAATTCCGAGACCGGCGGGAGTTGGAACGACACCGTACCGGCGGTTCCCACGGCTCCCCCGGAGGCAACACCGAAGGCCGATGAAGCCGACCCCACCGCCGCCCCCGCCGTGGCAGAACCAGCACCGTCTCGCCCCGAAGCGAGGAAGTCAGAGGAATCGGGGGGCAAGGTTGAGACGCCCAACGACGCTACGCCCACGGAGTTAGATAAAGAGGTGGCTCCAGAAGCAGCCTTCCCGGACACCAAGGTTATTCCGCCCCAGGCCGAACCGCTCGTGGGGCCACTAACCTGACTGGATGACGATCCGGAAAGCACCCCGCCGCACCTTCTAGCAGAGGAACCAGTTGCCATGGCTCCCAGGGGAGAGGCCCCCTAGCCCCGGCTATAGCGTCTCCCCTGGGCAAACTGTCGAGATGCTGTGGCGGAACGTCATCCCTATTTACCAGGGTCGGAGCAAGATCTTCTTTCCTCGGCCGGTGGGCACTTACAGGTTAAACAGAGCGATTTCGAGCTGCTGTAGGGCGGTTTCGAGGTCGTCATTGACAATCTGCACGTCAAATTCTGGGGCAGCGTCAATTTCCACCTGGGCGCGGGCCATACGGCGCACGATGGCGTCTTCAGAATCCTTGCCTCGCAGGCGAATGCGTTGCTCTAGCTCATCCAGCGAGGGGGGTAGCACAAACAACTGAAGGGCCTGGGGGAAGGTGTGCCGCACCTGACGCGCCCCCTCCAGTTCAATTTCCAAAATCAGCCATTCGCCCGCTTCCAAATGGCGCTGCACAGCGGCCTTGGGGGTGCCGTAGCAATTCCCTGCAAACTCGGCCCACTCCAGCAGTTCACCATTGTCCACCATGGCTTGAAACTGCTCGCGGCTGAGGAAGTAGTAGTCTTTGCCGTCTACCTCGCCCGGTCGGGGTTGGCGCGTGGTGGCCGAAATCGAAAGGCCGAGGTTGGGGTAGCGATCCCGCAGGGCTTTCAGCAGGGTGCCCTTGCCGACGCCGCTTGGCCCCGTGAACACAATCAGCCGCCCGGTGCGGGGGGGCGTGGGCAGGCCATCCAGGCTATCGCGAAGGTGCTGGTGGAGGTTGGGAGAGGCAGGGGTGCTAACAGCCATGGCAATGAAATTGGGGTAGAGAATGGCAGCGTGAGAGGGAAAAGCGGTGCAAGACCAAATCCAGAATGGGGGTTGGGCTGGATCTGGGGTCGCAGCACCGAAAAACCTTCATTTTAGACAAGGTCGGCGGTTAGGCAAGGGTCGGTACATCAAACAAAACCGTGGTCATATAGCGCTCGGCCCAGGCGTCGCCAAAGGCTTTTTCGAGGACGCGGCGGGTTTTGTCGTTTTGCTGTTGTTGGGTGCAGTAGCGCTGTTGTCCGGCCAAAATGGCGGGGGCGGATTCTGGGGTGGGCTCGGTGATCACCGCCTGCTGACAGTGCAGGGTGAGGTAGTCCACAATGAGTTGCACAAAGGCGGCCTCTTCTTCCGGGCTGGTGGGCCGAATGAAGCGGCAGTGGGAGGAAAAAATGGTGCCCCAGTCCGGAAGACCCCGCTCCTGGGCAAAGGGCGGTGGGGCTAGGGCGGTGAGGGCGGCATCGTAGGCGGGGGGCAGGGTTGCGGCCACGGGGGAGAGATCCACAATGGCGGCGCTAATCTGGCCTCGGCCCCCAACGAGATCGCACCCAAACATGGGCAGGCCGTAGGCTGGGTTGGGAAACATCACACAGTGGAGAATGTCTAGGGTGTTGCCGACCCGCGCCAATTCCAGGTGTAGCTTGCGGAACTGGGGGGCTTGGTAGCCGTGGTTTTCGATGGTGAGCCGTTCCCCTTCCAGCTTGCCCTCCACATAGCCCAAATCCTCCGGTAGGGCGTAGGGCGACAGATCCAGATACTCCTGCCACACCGCCTCCATGCGGTTGGCCAAGTCCCGAATCATGGGGTGCTGCTGTTCCCGGAGGGAGGTCGTAGGGGAGGACGCCATGGCTTCCGAATGCGTATAGTAGACTGTCAGAGTAGATCTTCAGCATATCAGCCTACGATGACAGGCTGTGACCCGCGATACGGTTTCTTGGCAACCGTTGGCGCAATCTTGGTGTGGTGGGTAGGAAGGGCGTGTGAAGCTAACCGATTGGATTAATTTGGCCCTGCTTGGCATCAGCCTATACGTGCTGTGGCGGTTTCGGCAGATTGTGCTGCTGATGTTTGCTGCTGTGGTGATTGTCACCGCCCTCAATAGCCTGACGCGGCGGTTTGTTCGCACCTACGGCTGGCCCCGAAATCGGGCGCTCCTCGTCACGGGGGCCTTGGTGGCGCTAGGAGGCTTCATCTTCTTGGGCCTGGTATTTCCACTGTTTGCCAGTCAATTCCAAGAATTACTCGACCTCACCCCCAAGGGCTTTGCCATTCTCGTGGGCTGGTTCGATAGCTTCAAGGCCAACCCACCCGACTGGTTTCCCGTCCAAGATATCCAACTCATCCCCGACTTCAGCGACCTGATCCGGCAAGTTACCACCATCAGCAGCACGGTCTTTGGTAATTTCCTGTCCTTCTTCTCTAGTTCTTTGGCCATTCTGCTGCAATTGCTGCTGCTGGCCGTGCTAACGCTGATGATTTTGGCTAACCCACCCGCCTACCGGAACTTGCTGCTGCGGCTGTTTCCCTCCAGCTATCGCCAGCGGGCCGATGACATTCTCACCAAGTGCGAAACTGCCCTGATTTCCTGGCTGGGCGGCGTCGCCCTTAGCTCTATGTTTGTGGGTACCCTCAGCTTTGTGGGATTGGTGATTTTGGGCGTGCCCTACGCCTTTGCCCACGCCGTTTTGGCCGGAATGTTCAACTTCATCCCCAACCTGGGGCCAACCCTGAGCGCCATCTTTCCGATCTTTGTGGCCCTGCTGCAATCCCCCGGCAAGGCCCTAGCAGTGCTGGTGCTCTACATCGTCATCCAAAACGTGGAAAGCTACTGGTTCACCCCCATGACCATGCAGAAGCAGGTGTCTCTGCTGCCTGCGGCCACTCTCATTGCCCAGATTTTTTTCACCACCTTCCTCGGCCCCCTAGGGCTGATTTTGGCCCTGCCCCTGGCGGTGGTCAGCAAAACCTGGATTGAAGAAGCCTGGATTAAGGACGTTCTCGACCGCGCCCCCAAGGCTGATCCAAACCCGATGGCTTGACCGCCTGCCTCCCCTGGCCAAGGGCCGGAAATCGCCCAATTCACGATAAGATCGGCGGGTTGCAATCAAGAGAGATACCATGGCCGATACCCCGAATCCATCCCCCGATAAACCTAAAAAGAAAATCATCACCACGGGCAGCCGCGAAGGCAGTGAAGGCGGTGAACGCGGCGAGCGTCGCGACCGTGGCGAGCGTCGGGGTGGCAAAGGTCGTCGCGGCGGTCGGGGCCGGGAAGAAGAACGCAAGCCCGCCGTTCCCCCCGCCCTAATGCGTGGCCCCCGGCCCAAGCCCAAAGCCGAAGTGGTGGAAGAGCCCGTGGCCGAAGCCGACTCGGCTGAAGATGGGGCTGAGGATGTTACTGAAGACACTGCCACCGAGGCCCCCGCTGAAACCGCTGTCGAGAGCTAGGATCTCCTAGGGCCCGTCTCTATTCCCAGTCATGAACTTGGGATAGCAATACCCTCCTATAGCGGTTCTCTAATAGATGAGGTACACCTCAGCAAGGCCGGCCCTGGGAACAAGGGGCTTAAGCCCCTTGGCTGTACCGCATTCCACTGAAACCCGCTATAAACCCCTCTGGAATCGGTTAGACAAACCTCGATTCCAGGGGGGTTTGTGATTGATTCGCATCTCCCCTCGATCAAGGCTTTGTGCTTATGAATCCCTTATCTTTCTGTTTTACGATCATCAGGCTGAACCGTAAAAATTCATTACAAGCACCCTCAGCGGTTACAGCAGCAGAACCCCTATCAGCCAGCCCATCCACGAATTTACGCCTACATCTATCCCCAAAATCTCCCTCTAGTTCCTCAGTTTTTGTTTCGGTGTACGGTTCTCCATGCCTGATAGTGCTCCTATTCCCCAGATTGAACAGGGTCTTAGCCGATCACTGAATCCGTTAGAGGTGATGATTTTAGAGGGTGCCTGGGGGGGAGTCCAGTATCGGAAACTCGCCCGGGAATCCGGCTATGGGGAAGAATACCTGAAGCAAATTGGGGCTAAGCTTTGGCATGAGATCTCTGACCAATTGGGAATTTTTGTTAGCAAGAAAAAACTGCGGGTTGTCATTCAGGAATGGCTATATCAGGTCGAAGCCACC
Organism: Nodosilinea sp. BSH.14; assembly: GCA_023264315.1. Lineage (GTDB taxonomy): Bacteria > Cyanobacteriota > Cyanobacteriia > Phormidesmidales > Phormidesmidaceae > Nodosilinea. The sequence continues at coordinate 2,335 of JALQST010000089.1, read as the reverse complement.
CAGGGCCACCTCACGGATAGAACCTATGGCTTTCCCTCTGGGCCGCTGGCGTCCAACTCCAAGCTGTATATCCACCGTCCGCCCGCCGAGACCATAGCCTTCGCCGAAATTAACCAGCCCGGTTGCTTGCTGTGCATCCATGCGCCCCACCGCTACGGCAAAACCTCGATGCTGCGGCGGCTGATCGCCCATGCCCAAACCCAAGCCTATCGGGCCTGTCTCCTAGATCTCCAGGAAGCCGATAGCCGGACGCTGCGACGGGCGGATTTACTCCTGCCCTGGCTCTGCCATCGCATGGCCGAGGCGCTCGGGTTGCCGCCCCCGGAGGAACCTTGGGATACGCGCCGAGGGGCCAAGGTGAACTGCGGACAATACCTACAGCAGGTGGTGCTGGCGCAGGCGGAAACGCCTCTAGTCTTGGCTTTCCACGCCCTCGAGGTGGGATTGAGTCACATGGCCGTGGCCCAGGATTTGTTATCCATGCTGCGCCTGTGGCACGAGCAGACCCAGGGCTCTCCTCTATGGCAGCGGTTGCGCCTGGTTTTGGTCTATGCCACCGATAGCCCCACGTTTTTTTCGGATCCCCAGCCCCAGCCCCTGCTGTCGAAGATTGCCCCCCTCAACCTAGGACGATCCGTGGGCTTGCCACCCCTCAGTGCCGATCAATTTGCGACCCTGGGTCGCCGGTACCAACTTGCGCCTTTCCATGACGCCAACCAGGAGTCTGCGGTAAACGGCCTCCACGACCTGATTGCTGGTCATCCCTACCTGGCCCACCTCAGTTGCCATGTCCTGAAGCAGGGCCGCCATAGTCTCGAAGAGATGATGGCCATGGCTGTAACCCCAGACAGCATTTTTTGGCCGCACCTCCAGGATCGCCTCAGCCGCCTCCAGTACTATCCCCAGGCCAAGAACGCCCTTCGCCGGGTGGTGCGGGAAGAAGGGGTGCCGGTGGATGGGATGAGTCTGCATCAACTGCTGAACCTGGGCCTCGTGCGGGTGGTCGATGACCTGGTCTATCCCCTGGGCCACCTCTATCGCCACTTCTTCTCCACCTACCTGGTCGAGGACGGGGCCGTCGTTGATCCATAGTCCGTAGAGCAACGGCAAGGCCGGGAATCTCTCGCCCTCCGTGCCCGGTTAGGGGGCCGACTGACCGAGGGCGGCGATGACCTGAGGGTGAAGCAGACCATTGCTCACCACTACCCCTGGGTTATTCTCAAACCGAGCGGCTTGGCCAAAGTCTAGGGGATTGCCGTGCATATCGGTCACGCAGCCCCCCGATTCCTGTACCACCAGGGTTCCGGCGGCGTGGTCCCAAATTTTTTCCCGATAGTCAGGGGTTTTGGGAGAGGGCAGTCGTAGGTACAGGGCCGCTTGTCCAGCGGCCACAGCGGCATACTTGGCCTGACTGTCCATCCGCATGGACGGAGACTGAATGCCCACGGCCTGGGCCATGGCGCTTTGCTGGCTTTGATTACCGTGGCCCGATTCCACGCTCTCCACAAACCGAAACTGCTCTGACTGGGGATCTTGAACCACCCGCAACGGTTGGGCGTCTCCGCCCCCCAGGGGCATCATGATCGCCCCCTCGCCGCGCACCGCCACAAACAACAGCCCCCGCTCGCCACCGTCAAAGCTGAGGTAGGGACAGCCCAATACCCCCACCTTCAGGTCGCCGTCTTCCACGAGGGCCAGGGCAATGGCGTATTGGTCGCCGCGCAAAAAGCCCTTCGTGCCATCGATGGGGTCTAACGTCCAGTAGCGGGGGGCCACAGCACCATTCCCGTGGTCAATCCAGGCCAGGACGTCCTCGGCGGTGGCGGTTTCAATGTGGTTTTGCACCTGGGCCGTTACCGTTGCCAAGGGGCCAGCCATCTCCGGTTGACGCAGGTCAGCGGCGTCCTCTTCCCCCACCACCGGATCCTGGGGAAAGGCCTCCGCCAAGGCCCGACAGATCAATGCCTGGGCTCCAAAATCCGCCACCGTCACGGGGCTTTTGTCGTTTTTTTCGATGGCTTCAGGGACCAGGGTTTGGCGCACCGCCTCACAGAGCTGCGCCGCCTGTCGCACCGCCGCCATAGCCACCTGTTTTTCCCGTTCGTAGGCCATTCACCTTGCTCCTTTTCAACCTTTCCAACAACCATCCACCGGGCTGGGTAGACATTAGGACATTTGGCGGGGGGATCCCCGATATCAGCAGGCAAGGCGACCTCGCCCCTAGGATTTCTTGGCTCGGTTCACCCATGGGTGAACCGACTAAAAAGGCCGGGTGAACACCGTGTCCATGGCTCGTAGGAGTGGGCCTGTAGCTGCGACCTCCCAAGCCCCTTCC